>CABQKL010000109.1 GCA_902464645.1 uncultured Collinsella sp. | reverse complement strand
CCCTTTTATAACTTGCGGTGGAATAGTTCCTGTTTGCGGCAGAATAAGGCATCGACAGGAACTATTTCACCGCAACTGAAGGGGGCTGTCGTGGGCCATCGGGATTCATGTGATGATTTGCGTGAGGTTCGTTGGGGCGTTTTGGGCGCTGGACACATTTCGCATCGATTTGCATCGTCGCTCAAGGAGGTGGACGGGGCACGGCTTGTGGCTGCCGCCGGCCGCACTCCTTCGCATGTTGAGGAGTTTTGCAGGGCGTTTTCGATTGATGCCGCGCACAGTTATGCCACGGCTGACGATAGCGGCGATGCGGCTTATGATGCGCTGATTGCCGACCCCGATGTCGACGCAATCTACTTGGCTCTTCCACATGGCATGCATGCGCATTGGGTCTGTCGGGCACTGCGCGCGGGAAAGGCCGTGCTGTGCGAAAAGCCGGCCGTTTTGAATGAAGAAGAGGCCCATGCGATCGCCTCCGTTTCCCGTGAGTGCGGTGTGCCGTTTATGGAGGCGATGAAAAATCGGTTTTGTCCGATGCATACTCGCGTGAAGGTCTTGCTTGCGTCGGGCGAGCTCGGCCGTATTGTCTCGATTGAAAGCGTGCAAAAACTCGATTATGGTGAGCCTCCTTCGAGTTATCTGCTCGACCCGTTGCAGGGTGGCTGTCTATATGACATGGGCTGCTATGCGGTCGGTTGGTTTGAGGATTTGCTCGCGGGCGCGTGCGAGGTTTCGTCCCGTGAAGTTCGCTGGCGTGACGTATCGGGCGGCCGCGTGGATTGGGCCGATGAGATCCATATGAGTGTCGGCGGTATACCCATTCATATGGTGGTCGACGGCAAAGCAGCATATGAAAGCCGCTTAACGATTGCCTGCGAGCGGGGCTCGTTGGAAATCGAGCGCCTTCATCGCCCCGAACTCGCCCATGTGAAGTGCTCCGACGGACGAATGCTCGAAATAAATGCCCCGTTTGAGGTCGATGATTTCTACGGCGAAATCCAGCATGCGACCCAGCTCATCCGGGCGGGGAAACTCGAGAGTCCCGTCATGCCCCTTGCCGCCACACAGCGCTGCGCGCGTATTATCGAAGCAATCCGTCTAGCCCTCTAGGACCTGGCGCTGACGCGTGAGGGATCATGACGCCGGCGCCCGTAGCCGTAGTGCTTGGTGCCCCGCATCTCTGATGCCCCTTTTATAACTTGCGGTGGAATAGTTCCTGTTTGCGGCAGAATAAGGCATCGACAGGAACTATTTCACCGCAACTGATGAGGGGGAGCTGGGGATGCTGACGATCGGGTGTCATCTATCCACGACGAAGGGCTATCGGGCGATGGGAGAGACGGCGTTGTCAATTGGCGCCAATACCTTTGCATTCTTTACGCGCAACCCGCGCGGCGGCAAGGCGAAAGCCCTTGACATGGATGACGTGGCCGCCCTGCGCGAGCTTATGGAACAGAACGATTTTGGCCCGCTTGTGGCTCATGCCCCGTATACCTATAACCCCTGCTCGGCCAAAGAGCGGGCGCGCGAGTTTGCCTTGGAGGCCATGGCGGAGGACCTGCGGCGCATGGAAGCGCTGCCCGGCAACTACTACAACTTCCACCCCGGCGCGCATGTGGGGCAGGGGACCGATGCCGGCATTCAGATGATCGTCGATACCTTGTGCCAGGTGATGTTTGAGGGGCAGCAGACGACGGTGCTGCTCGAGACCATGGCGGGAAAGGGTACCGAGGTGGGCCGTAGCTTTGAAGAGCTGGCGCGCATCATTGGGGGCGTTGCCGACAAGCGCCCCGAGCTGTCGGTCAAGTTGGGCGTTTGCCTGGACACCTGCCATGTGAATGACGCCGGCTATGACATCGTCCACGATCTTGACGGTGTGCTTGACGAGTTCGATCGTGTGGTGGGTATTGAACGCCTGCGCGCCGTGCATATCAATGACTCCAAGAATCCCTGCGGCGCCCATAAGGATCGCCACGAGTGTATCGGCAAGGGCTACCTGGGTAGTGAAGAGTTTGGCGGCGGTATGCAGGTTATGCAGAATATTGTATCGAATGGCCGCTTGCGCGCATTGCCATTCATTTTGGAGACACCGAACGAACTTGCAGGTTATGCGGCTGAAATCAAACTGTTAAGGTCGTTGCAGCAGTAATGGCTGCCATAAACTGAAGTGCTCCATTCACGTTATGGGTTTGTTTCAATCAGTTTTCTAATTGCAGATTCTTCCAAGCGGGTGCATAATAACCCTCAGTTTTTGCAGACCTCTGAATCAAACGGGGTCACGGAAGGAGACTGATTATGAAGCTCAAGAAGATTGGCGCATTTGCCGCCACGGGCGCCATGGCGCTCGCCCTCGCACTGACGGGCTGCGGCTCGTCCAACGCCACCTCTGGTTCTAATGCCGGTTCCAGCAGCTCTGACGACGCTAAGGTCGAGAAGGTCGACGGCTCCAAGGAGTACGCGCTCGTCAAGGACGGTACGCTGACCGTCGGCACCTCTGCCGAGTACGCTCCGTTTGAGTACAAGGACGACAACGGCGATTATCAGGGCTTTGACCTTGAGCTTATCAAGGCTATCGGCGACAAGCTGGGCCTGGATGTCGAGTACGTCAACAATGACTTTGACACGCTGGTTCCGGGCGTCGCTTCGGGCGCCAAGTATGACGTCTCCATCGCGGCTATCACCGACACGCCCGAGCGTGAGAAGGAAGTCACTTTCTCCGATTCCTACTACATGGACGATCAGGCTATCGTGACCAAGGTCGATAACACCGACATCACGGCCGACAACTACAGCGAGAAACTCAACAACGCCGACGCCACCATCATCGTCCAGTCTGGCTCGACCGCCGAGGCCTTTGCCCAGGAGAACTTCCCCAAGGCCAAGATCGTCCCCTACAAGGACGCCACCGAGTGCTTCAGCGCACTGCAGTCCGACAAGGGTGACGCCGTGGTGACCAACCGCTCCGTTGCCAGCCAGCTGACCGCCGAGCAGTTCAACACCTGCCAGACCATCAAGCAGGTCAGCACCGGCGAGGAGTACGCCATCGCCATCAACCAGGGCAACACCAAGCTCAAGGACGACATCAACCAGGCCATCAAGGACCTGACTGACGACGGTACCGTTGACGCCCTCATGGCTAAGTACAACATCAAGTAAATAGATGCTTGATTGCGCAAAGGCCCTTTCCGTTTTGCGGAGAGGGCCTTTGCGCTTCTCTCGACGGAGAGCGTTTCCGTCTCGTTTTGCCGGCAACTTCTACGATAGGAGCCACCTTGTCTCGATTGAACGAAGGGGCCATGGGTCGGCGTTTTCCGCTGCCCTCGATGCTCCAAAAACTAGCCTGCGCCCTAGCTGTGGCGCTCGCTTTGTTGTGCGCGGGGACAGCCGCGCCTTCGACCGCCCAGGCGCTTGAGACCGCAAAGATTACCGCCCGACCCAACACCGGTTCGGGCAGCGCTGTGGTCGGCGGCACCGAGACGCGCATTACCTGGGAAGTTCAGGCCGATGCCGACGAGGAGCTGAGCGGTCTTTCTCTGACGTTTGTCGACGGCACAACGTTTGGTATCGATGACACGCGATTGACGATGCTCTCGGGCGAGGACCTCATGGATCGTACGCCCATGAAGCCCACGTGCAAGGCTGACGGCCAGACGCTCAAGATTGACTTTGGCGAGACGGCGCCTGCCGGCGGCTTTTTCCGTGTCGAGGTTTACGGCGTGACGTTTCCCGTCGAGGGCGGCGATGAGGCCTTTAGCGGAACCTATACGCTCGCCGACGGTTCGACCAAGAAGATTTCCAAGATTCCTTCCGTCGAGATTAAGGGCGTGACGGCGTTCGATAACTTCCTGGCCGACCTTAAGGAACAGCCGTGGGTCGAGGCATGGAATTCCAACATGTTCCTTCGCCTGTTCCTGAACCCGGTCATTTTGGTCCAGAGCCTGCCGATCGTCTTCAAGGGCTTCCTTATGTCGCTCTCGATCGTGCTCGTGGCGTTTCCGCTGGCGATCCCCTTTGGCTTTGCCCTGTCGCTTATGCGCATATCCAAATCGCGCATCCTGCGTTGCCTTGCCGGCATCTACGTGAATGTCATCCGCGGTACGCCGGCGTTCCTGCAGATCTATATTGCATTCTTTGGCCTGCCGCTTGCCGGCGTCAAGGTGGACGACTATGTCTTGGGCGTTATCGTCATGGCCATGAACTCGTCCGCCTACCTGTGCGAGATCTTCCGCGCCGGTATTCAGTCGATCCCCAAGGGCCAAAACGAGGCTGCTCGCTCGCTGGGCATGAATGCCTTCCAGACGCTGCTCTACGTTATGATTCCGCAGACGTTCCGCAATGTCCTGCCTACGCTGACCAGCGAGTTTATCCTGCTTTACAAGGATACGTCGCTGCTTGCCGCTGTGGGCGTGGTCGAGATCGTCATGAACGCCCGCACCATCGTGGCAACGACGGGCTCCATTACGCCGTATGTGGTTGCCGCCCTGTTCTATCTGGTCATTACCCTGCCGCTTGCGCGCTTGGTGAGCGGTCTTGAGGCGAGGCTGCTGGGTACGGCCGAAACCAAAAAGAAGCGTCCCACCAAGAGCGCCGGACAGGTCGTCGCAACGCCCGCCGACCATATCGCTGGTCTGTAAGGAGGTTCTATTATGAGCGAAACCAATAACTCGAACGAGGTCGTCGTCAGCATCAAGAATCTCCAGAAGGCCTTTGGCGATAACGTGGTCCTGCGCGACATCGATCTGGATGTGCACAAGGGTGAGGTCGTTGTGGTCTTGGGCCCCTCGGGTTCGGGCAAGTCGACGATGCTTCGCTGCATTAACCGTCTTGAGGAGCCCACGAGTGGTTCGATTGTCGTCGAGGGTGTGGATGTGTGCGCCAAGGGCGTTGACCTCAATAAGGTGCGCACGCACCTGGGCATGGTGTTTCAGCAGTTCAACCTGTTCCCGCATCTGTCGGTCAAAAAGAACGTCATGCTTGCGCAGCAAAAGGTGCTCAAGCGCAGCAAGGAAGAGGCCGAGAAGATTGCCATCGAGGAGCTGACCAAGGTCGGTCTTGCCGAGCGCATCGATTTTATGCCGAGTCAGCTTTCGGGCGGTCAGCAGCAGCGCGTGGCCATCGCCCGCGCCCTGTCGATGAATCCGCACGTGATGCTCTTTGACGAGGCCACGTCGGCGCTCGATCCTGAGCTTGTCCGCGATGTATTGGGCGTCATGCGCGATCTTGCGCATGACGGTATGACCATGATCGTGGTGACGCACGAGATGGGCTTTGCCCGCGACGTCGCCGACCGCGTCGTCTTTATGGACGGCGGCGTTATCGTGGAGGATGGCACGCCGAGCGAGGTCTTCGACCATCCTAAGAGCGAACGCACCAAGGCGTTTTTGGGCAATATCTCGTAGCCGCTTTATATGACTGACATAGCAGAAAACGGGAGCCGGATGTGATCCGGCTCCCGTTTTTGTTGGGACGCAAATGTGTTTTGGTGCGAGCGCACGGGCGGAGCTCATTGCCGCTAGGCGAGCTCAGCTCCAAGGGCGCGGCAGGCCGCCTCGCCCTCATCGTCGGGCGCATCGTAGCAAATGACGGAATCGACGACGTTGACGCCCGCCTCGTCGGCATCGGCCTTCCAGTTGTCCATCCACTCGCCCTCGGCCCACGAGTAGGAGCCAAAGAGGACGACCTTCTTATCGCCGAGGGTCTCCTTGACCTCGTCCCACATAGGCTGGAACTCGTCATACTCAAGCTCCTCGGAACCCATGGCGGGGCAGCCGAAGGCAATGGCGTCATAGCTGGCGGCCTTGTCTGCAGAGAAATCGGTGCAGGAGATGACATCTGCCTCGGCGCCGGCATCGGTTGCACCTTCGGTAACGAAGTTTGCCATGGCCTCGGTGTTGCCCGTGCCGCTCCAGTAGACGACGGCGATCTTGCTCAT
>CABQKL010000108.1 GCA_902464645.1 uncultured Collinsella sp. | reverse complement strand
GACTATACCTATCGGGCAAACGTTGCCGAGGGGATTATGCTCGTTCGGTTTGGGCACTCTGTCGTGGATGCCATGCCACAGCGTGAATACGACGCTCAGGAGGATGTCTGGCGCGAGTTGGACGAGAACGCGCGTGTGATTTGGGCCGCGGAGCACGACGCGCGCGTGGCGCTTACGCTGGCAGCGGCTTGCTTTGCCGCAGGTGCCTGCATTGCGCGCTGCTATGTTCAGATTGCGGCTCCCGACGGCGAGCAGGGCGAGCGCGTCATTGCAACATATTCCTTTGGGCGTGCGGCCTATCTGGCCAATTGCGTGCCTGTCGCCAAGGATCTTGAGAGCATGGATATGGACGATATGCCGTGCAAGCGCATGCTTGAGGCATATGAGTCGGATGCGCCGGATGCGATTGAGCCTGCGGAGGTTCACGCTCGCCCGCGTGACGACCACCGTTCGCTGCCGCCGGCGTTGCGCGACCTGCTGCTTGCCGATACGGCTGATGAGCTCGAGGTCATGGAGATGGACGATGACCCGTATGTGGCGCGCGTCGTTGAGTTGCGCGAGCAGGCAAAAGTTGACCGTGCAAGCGCGTTTGAGGGCTTCTCCCGTCTTGTTGAGGAGCTGGAGGCCAAGTGTGCCGTTGCCGAGCTTTTGGCAACGGGTCCGGTCCAGACGCAGTTTTGCGACAACCAGCTGGTACGCATGGTGCTGCCGGTAATGGAGGAAGACCGCTCCGTTCGTATTTTGCGTGCTCCCGATGCGCTGTACTTTGCCCAGCACGAGATCTGCAGTTATTACGCCGAGCAGGAGGATTTTGAACGGGCATTGCCCGAGGTGCGTCGTCTTTACGATCTGGCTCGCTCGTCCATGCAGTCGCACTTTGCGCTCATCAACGTGCTGGCGCGCCTGGAGCGCTTTGACGAGATTATCGAGGTGGCGCGCCACGGCCTGCGCATTGCCAGTGACCGTTCCGCAATCGGTTATCTGTTCTATCGTCTGGCGTTTGCCTATTGGAACTGCGACCAGCTCGAGCTCGCGTTGGCGTGCTACCGCCTCGTGCCGCGCGGCGAGGAGTCGGGTAGCAGCGCGCTGGAGGAAATGCAGGGCCTTATGAACGAGATGGGCGTCAATGAGCCGCCGACGTTCGAGGATGCGGTTGAGACCATCCGTAAGGCCGGGCTCGAGCTGCCTCCCGTGTCCGCCGTGACCAACCAGCTGGCGGATGCCGCCGTGCAGCTGGTCGATAACGGCTTCTTTTTCCTGGCGCGCGTCTGCATCTTCCAAATGTGGCGCACCATGGGCAACGATGAGCTCGGCTCCCTCAGTCGCTCGCTGGGGTAGGGGCGATATAGAGGGGCCGCACTGCGCTATTTGTATCGGCGCGGGCGGGAGGACCCGGCAGGATCGGTAAGACATAAAGCCGCCGAGCCTGCTAAAACTGTTAAACTCTGCTAAAGTTGCTAAACTTTGTTAAAGTTGTTAAAACTAGCAGAGGAGGGCAGAATGACGAAAGCTGTTAACCCCTTTAAGCCAACGGCGGGCATGAATCCGCCTGAGCTTATCGGACGGGACACTGTTTTGGATGACTTTGCCGAGGCTCTTGAGAATGGTCCTGGTGCCCCCGATCGACTCATGCGCATCTCGGGCGTCCGAGGCACAGGTAAAACGGTGCTCCTTAATGCATTGGGTGACCTTGCACGCAAAAAAGGATTCGAGGTCGTTGACGTTGCCTCCAATGCTGGTTTTTGCAATAGAATCCTCGAGGCTCTGCAGCGAAACGTTCGTCTTGAATCAATCTCGATTTCTCCATCGATTTTAGGGGTCAGCCTTGGCTCCATGGAGATGTCGAAGTCGGCCTCTCATCTGGGCGAGGCGATGTACGATGCTGCGAAGCGCGGTGGTCTGCTCATTACGCTCGACGAGATCCAGGATGCCTCAACTGAGGAAATGCGCGAGCTAGGCAATGAGATGCAGCTCTTGATTCGCCAAGGAGCGAATGTCGCTTTCGCTTTCGCCGGGCTGCCGACATCGGTAGATGGCGTGGTGGTGGATGATACGTTGACGTTCCTTCAGCGAGCCAAACATGTTGAACTTACTCGGCTTTCCGATTTTGAAGTTGGCGGATCGTTTGAGGATACGATGAGACGAGCGGGCAAGGAGCTCGACAAAGGTGCCGCTGAGCTATTAACAAAAGCTTCGGCAGGCTATCCCTTTATGGTCCAGCTGGTCGGATATTACGCTTGGCAGGTTGCTGCTCGCAGTGGGGCGGAGAGCGTGAGCGAAGAGGCGGCTCGTAAGGGTATCCAGGCGGCTCTTGATAGCTTTAATGCTATGGTGATTGCCCCAGCGCTGCGCAGGGTGTCGGAACGGCAGTTTCAGTATCTCGCGGCGATGGCTCAATGCGAGGGCGTCGATATCGCCAACGGCGATATCGCCAAGAAGATGGGTTTGTCGGCGAACAAAGTTGGGTCATATCGCAAGCGTCTGATCGATGCGGGGTTGATTGAGCCCGCGGGCTATGGCTGTGTTTCGTTTGCAATTCCGTACATGCGCGATTATCTGTTGGAGACCGTTCGAGAGGACTAATAAAGAATGGGCTGTCCGCGCTGTCGCTGGGGCCGTCCTTGTATCTTTGTCTCAATCTGTAACATCTGGAGGGGATTACGGCCTGCAGATGTTACAGATTGAGATGATTGACTGAGACGTTTACTGGTAAAAGAGAGGTAAAAGAGGAAACGCCTCAAAATTCCCCTTGCCCAACTTCGGCTGTTTGGTTACTATAGAACGGCTGTTACGGAGAGCTGACCGAGAGGCCGAAGGTGCTCGCCTGCTAAGCGAGTATGCCCCAAAAGGGCATCTGGGGTTCGAATCCCCAGCTCTCCGCCAGTATGACTTTGAAGAAGGGTCCCATTTGGGGCCCTTTTTTATTATCAAGAATGGCGGCTGGGGATTAGAGTCCGAAAGGGCGTGAACATTAGGCAAACACGGGGCGCTTGAAAACGGGGAGACCCAGGCGTGCTCGTGCACCCCGGTGTGGGGTTCCGAGGGGATGGAGTAGAAATATGGTAAAGGTCGGGCTGCGTAAGCCGAATCTAAAGACATCACTCAAGGCAAGAACGACCGGCAGAGCGAAGCGCGCGGTAAGGCGGGCGATAATCCCCGGCTATGGTAAGAAGGGCATGGGGTGGATCAAAAATCCGAAGAAGGCTGCTTACAATGCCGTATACAGCAGAACGACCGTCGGAGTTGGGGATGTCGCTCGCGCCGTTGCTAAATCAGGCGCTCGGAGCTCGGCGTCAAGGACGTCCTCAATTACTGTTTCATCGCATGAAATTACACCTTTGGCGAAGCCTGAACAGTAATCTCTCACTCGAGAGATTACGTCGGTTGACAGGGCAAACAAGGCGCTTTTGCTATGCTTCCTTCTTGGGTGGTCGGGCGCTCATAGGGCGTATGCACGGATGTGGGGTAGCTTCTTTCTATATCTCTTTACCTTTGGCCTTTTTGGATTTGGTTGGCTGTTTGATATTGTGACACTACTGATGAGACGCTCCGAGCTAAGGCGTCTCGGCGACAGTGATCCGACTCAACAGCAAGCGCCATGTTCCGTTGATTCTACATTCGATCGAAATGTCGCCGACTCCGGAAATTGGGAACAGCGTGGAGATGGGGAGGCTGCGGCTCGGCTAGAGCTTCAACGTAAAAACCGTGCCTATATGGAAGAAAACGGCATCGACGTGGAGATGTTTACCGAGGAAAAGGTCGCGGCGGACGCCTTGCGAACCATTGAGTCGGTATGCCCGTGCATGCTTAGGTTTGACCGAGGCATGAGCGAAGAGGAGCCAAGCATCAGCTTTTGCTCTCCAACAAAGACGGGGAAAATGCCCAAGAATGTCGTCGAGGCCCGCATTTACCATCAGGATGTGAAGCTATTGATGGATTCCCACGGCTTCGAATTGCCGGAGTATGGTGACAGCATCAATGTCATGATTAGTTATCTAGCTGATGGGCGCATAAATAAAGTCGATATCCATGGGTTCCATAATGGCCGCTCCGTTAGTGTCTCCATTCGCAGGCGGAGCGACGATCTTGTTATGACGAGTGCGGGCACCATCGGAGAAACGGGTGCCTGGCAATCGCTGTGTCCTGGGGCAGACCCCTCAGCTGGGGATCTTTTCAGGGCCTTGACCAAGGAGGTCGAAAGGATCTACTAGCATGCCCGGTGGACCCGTTTTCAAGGTCCGAAAAGACACAGCGAAGGTAAACGGCTAGCAATGTCGCTTTGGTGATTCTGACGCATCCCGTTTAAGAGGTATTCAAAAAGAGGCGCCCCGTTGGACGCCTCTCCAATCTCAAATGTAATGTTCCCCCAGCCCTACACCTCGGGCGCCTTGGCTACGGTTTCGCTTTCTGCCGTAAGCGGGCGATTGTCGATGCGGCGGCCCAGGCGGTCGAGCTTCACAAGGAGCCACTCAATGGGATTCGGCCCCGAGCCTTCCTCGTCGGCAACCAAATCCATGACGGCGATCTTGGTGCCGTCTTGCTTGAGCGTCACGCTGCCCACCTTGTCGCCCACATGCACCGTGCCCGAAAGGTCATCGTAGGTAACCTTCTCGGTCACCTCTCCGGCAAGCGCAAAGACGGTCGCCTGAGCTGCGGGATCGGCGAGCGTGGCATCGATCGTCTTGTCCGTCCAATCGGTCTGGCCAATGCGCGCGATGAGCGGATTGCCGTTGGCAGTCTTTTCCTGCGTGTTGGCGATCGCAACCGTCACCTTGTGGCCGTAGTACCAGTTGGCAAGGGCGGCCGTGTCGGCAAAGCGCTGATCGGTGGTGCTGGAGTTCAAGACGACGGTGTAGGTCTCGTCGCCATCGCGGTTGTAGGCTGCCGTAAAGCAATAGCCGGCATCGTCGGTGGTGCCGGTCTTACCGCCGATATTGCCGTCCTGCCCCAGCAGCTCATTGTGCGTATCCATGGAATGCGAATGGTCGGAGCCGTCGGCGCCCGTAACCTCAATCCAGGAATCATCGCTCGCCACGATTTCGCGGAACGTATCGCTCTTCATTGCCTCCTGCATCATCAGGGCTACATCGTGCGCGGTAGAGTGCATGTCGCCGGCCCACTCATCAAAGTCCAGACCGTGCGGATTCTCAAAAAGCGTTCCCGTGCAGCCGAGCTTTTTAGCGCGCTCGTTCATGGCCTTTACAAAGGTGGCCACGGCGTCCTTGGTCTTGGGGTCGATCTTTTTGCCCACGTGCTCGGCAAGCGCGATGGCGGCATCGTTGCCCGAGGGGATCATCAGACCGCGCAGAGCTTGCTCCACGGTGAGCTCGTCGCCTTCGAGCAGGCCGGCGGTCGAGTTGCCTACGGTGGCGGCAGCATTGCTCACCGTGATCTTCTCGTCCATTTTGCAGTTCTCGACGGTCAGGATCGCAGTCATGACCTTGGTAATTGAGGCGATCTTGACCTGCTCGTCGGCACTTCGAGCGTAATAGACGGAACCGTCCTTGCTCATGACGATGGCGTTGGTCGCATCGATATCGGGCAGATTCTCGGCCGTGATGCCGCGGGCGTCGGCGGTCTTGCCGCAAACGATATCAGTCGTAAGCACCTGGGCGTTGGCGATAGACGGCACGCCGGCAGCAAGGGCGAGAGCGCAGGCAATGCCGGCGATCAGTTGCGCGGAGCGCTTTACAAGAGAACTAAGGGTCTTCACAGATTTCGCTTTCGACGGGATGGTCTCTTTAGAGTTCAAAGTATATCGTTTACCGGCGTGGACAATCAGTGCGCGGGCGTGCGCGGCCCATGTCTGCGCCCGAACGGACGCATAGGTGCTTAAGGTCGACTTAAACGACCGCGCTTGTTGTGTGTGGCGCGCGCTGCCTCGGGCATAATGGAGCGCGAGAGGAGCACGCATGAATGAGCGCATTTTGGTAG
>CABQKL010000107.1 GCA_902464645.1 uncultured Collinsella sp. | reverse complement strand
GCGAGCGGCCCAACCGTTGCGCTCGCGTAACCGACGGCTGCATCCTATGCGGCGGGTGCGTCGACGCCTGCCCCGTCAACGCCATCTCGATCGAGCGCGACGAGGCCGCCGGTGCGGTGGACCTTGATGCATATCGTGACATTTGGGTCTTCGTGCAGACCGACGAGGACGATACGGTGACTCCCGTTGCCTATGAGCTTATGGGCAAGGGCCGCGAGCTTGCCGATGCTCGTGGATGCCGTCTGGTGGCGCTGGTCGGTATGGGCCCCGAGGGCTCGCTTGGGGACCTCGAACTCCTGGTTTGTGCCGGCGCGGACGAGGTCCTGGTCTGTCGCGACGAGCGTCTGCGCCAGAACGATGCGGAGGTTTACGCCCGGCTGATCTGCGATTTGGTGGCAGAGCGCAAGCCCGAGGCCATTCTGTACGGTGCGACCGCCTTTGGCCGCGAGCTGGCACCCGGCGTTGCCGTGCGTTTGCAGACGGGCCTTACGGCTGACTGCACGGTGCTTTCGATGGATGCGGAGACGGGGCTGCTGCAACAGACGCGTCCGGCGTTTGGCGGCAACCTGATGGCCACCATCGTCTGCCCCAATCATCGTCCCCAGATGGCAACGGTGCGTCCCGGCATCTTTAAGGCGTCCGACTTTGACTACGGCCGCTCCGGCACGATTACCCAGATATCACTTGCGGATGATGCTAAGGCTCGTGTCGAGATCTCGATTCCCGCCGAGGAGTGGGGACAGCAGGCATCAATTGCCGATGCCGAGCGCCTGGTCGTGGTGGGTCGCGGCATTGGTTCCAAGAAAAACCTGCCGCTGATGCGAAGGCTCGCCGAGGCTCTGGGGGCCGAGCTTGGCTGCACGCGACCTGTCGTGGAGGCCGGCTGGTTGGAGTATCGCCATCAGATTGGCCAGACGGGCGTATCAGTTTCGCCCAAGCTTCTCGTGAGTATCGGTGTTTCGGGCGCCATCCAGCATCTTGCCGGCATCGGTGGGGCGGAGTGCATTATCGCCATCAACGAGGACCCGGATGCCCCCATCTTTGGTGCTGCCCAGTACAAGGTCGTCGGCGATGCCGTCGAGGTTGTCGAGGAGCTGCTGGCCCAGCTTGAGCGCTAGACGCGCGCCAGCCAGTCGCGCATCTCGTCCTTTAGGCGCTCCCAGGTCGCTTGCGTGGCGGGATCGGTAAAGGGGCGCGTAATGCCAAAGGGCGCGTCGAGCAGGCGGTAGATATCGCCCTGCTCGCGCGCCAGCGCGCGGCTCGCTGGATAGACGAGCTCAAACATAAAGCAGATGAGTCCCACCAGGTAGTCTGCGGGCTCGTTGCGTTCATCGCGTGCGACGCAGCGGCGCTCGTCAAAGGCAGCCAGCGTCGGTGCCGAGAAGTGGCTGGCAAGAAATGCGTCCTCATCAACCTTGAGGATAGTGTCGACGGTGCTGTCGGCGATGGTGCGCATAATGTCGATCTTGTCGCCATCGCGCACGATATCGCAGAAGCGCCGTGTGCGCTCGTCGAGTTGTGCCGGCAGGCGAAAGTCGCTGTGATAGGCGATGCTCGCGCGGATGAGCTCGTCGTCCTCGTCGGTCTCGATAAAATCTCGGATGCTTGTTGTGGCAGGCGCGTCGTCGGGGTTCTCGCCAAAGAGGACCCCGACGCCCAACGCTGCGTGGCTCATACTCTCGGCGTCCTTAAAGGTGTCCCAGCGCCGCAACTGTTCAAAGCGTCCCATATCGTGTAACAGGCCGCAAAGCCAGGCCAGGTCAATATCCTCTGTCGACCAGCCCTGCTCGCGCGCCACGGCATCGCATGCCTCGGCAACGTGGTACGTATGCTCGATTTTGAGCGCGATACGTGGATTGGCGGCATCGTAAGCATCGGTATAGCGTTTGAAGGCCGCGGTCGCCCGGCCCCGATCGATAGCTGTCATAATGACTTCCTAAAAAGCTGTGTCTTTCGATCCGGTGGCAATTGTAGGTGAACTCGGTTGCCACCGGACGATGATTCTGTCGCGTCGTTGAATGCGGCTCGGAAATCTTGTCGGGACGAGGAACGCTATGGTGCTCAAAATCGTTAAAACCGTCTGGCCGGTGATGCTTACCTATGTTGCGATAGGCGCGCCGTGCGGAATGATTATGGCGCAGACGGGAATGGAGCCCTGGATGGTTTTTGCTCTGAGCAGCACGTTTGTGACGGGTAGCGGCCAGTTTATGGTCTGCAACCTGTGGCTGGCAGGTGTGCCTGCGGCATCGATTGTCGCAAGTGTGGCCGCAATCTCCTCGCGCTTTGCACTTTATTCGGCATCGATCGCACCCCATCTGAGGGGTGCCTCGAAGCGTCAGACGCTGGCCGTTGCCGCGACGCTCACCGAGGAGGCATATGGCATCTCGCTTGCCAAGTTGGTTGAAGGGGAGGATTGGGGCCCGCACGAGTCCTTTGCGCTCAACGCGATCCTCATCGCAACATGGGGCGTTTCGTGTACGACGGGCGCCATCGTCGGCGCCGTTGTCGATGTCCCTACCGCTATTGCTGGTTTTGTCTGCACCTCGCTCTTTATCTGCCTGCTCTTTTCGCAGCGACTGTCGCGCGGCAATGTCGTGGCTGCCGTTATGGCTGCGGCGTCTGTCGCCATATGCAAGTTCTTGGGGTGGACGAATATCGCCGTGCCGGCAAGCGTGCTCGTCGGTGTTGCCGCGGCGCTTACGCGCGATACTCTCGCCGAAGGAAGGGGTGCTCGCGATGCCCGTTAATGAGTTTTTGGTCCTGTGGCTGTCGTCTTGGGCGGCCATCGCGTTTTTCCGCATTGCCCCGGCGTTTGCTTTGCGCGGGAGAACGCTGTCGCCCCGCGTTACCGAGGCCTTGGGTTATATTCCGCCCGCCGCCTTTGCGGCGCTGGTCGCTAACGATTTGATAAGCCCTGGCGCTTTCGACGCCGGCTTGTGGCAGGGCTTGATTCCCTGGATTGCGGCTACCGGTGTCGTGGCGGTGGCAATCAAGACAAAGTCGATGTTGTGGTGCTGCGTCTCGGGCATCGTGTTCTATATCGTTTTGAGCCTTGTATAAAAGCAAGGGCGCGTTTAGCGGCCCGGCCCAACGAATCGAATTTCTCTCCGAGCCGGTCTGCTTCTTCTGGTACCATGGTCAAACTTTACTGTAGCAAAGCGTGACGTGGGCTTTTGTTCTGCGTCAGCGGAAATGGGGGTTTCATGGCACAGGAAGCGACCGCCAACGAGCAAAAGAAATTCAAGGTACCGCGTATCCCGGGCGACATCATGATCTATCCCATGATTGCTGGCCTTTTGCTCAACACTTTCTGTCCGCAGGTCTTTGAGATCGGCGGCTTCTTTACGGCTGCCTGCCGTGGCGGCTCCAATACCATCGTCGCTGCGATCCTGCTCTTCGTGGGCGCTGGCATCAGCTTTAAGTCCACGCCGGGCGCTATCAAGACCGGCATCGTCGTACTGATCCCCAAGCTTGTTGTTGCGGCCGCCCTTGGCTTGGGTGTGGCATATTTCTTTAACGACAACTTCCTGGGCCTGAGCTCGGTCTCAATCATCGGCGGCATTACGTTTTGCAACATGGCGCTCTATACGGGCATCATGGGCGAGTTCGGCGACGAGTCCGAGCAGGGCGCCGTCGGTATCCTGTTCTTTACGGCCGGCCCCGCCGTCACCATGATCATCCTCGGTGTCTCGGGTCTCGCTAACATCCCCGTCGGCACCATCATCGGATCCATCCTGCCGCTTGTTATCGGCATGGTTCTGGGCAACCTCTTCCCGTTCATCAAGAACCTGCTGGTCCCCGGCTCCAATCCTGCGATCGCTGTTATCGGATTTCAGCTCGGTGCGTCCATGAGCCTTTCGAGCTTTATCACCGGCGGCATCTCGGGCATCCTGCTGGGTCTCATCACGCTCTTTATCGTCGGCCCCATCACCTTTGCGTTCGAGCGCCTGTGCGGTGGTAACGGCAAGGCGGCCGTTGCCTGCTCCACTATCGCCGGCACGGCTATGACCACGCCGGTCGCCCTCGCCGAGGTCGCCCCGCGCTATGCCGAGCTTGCGCCCACCGCGTACGCCCAGATCGCCACCGCCGTCATCATCACGGCAGTCATGGCTCCGATCCTGACCGGCTGGGTCGATAAGAAGTTCTGCCACGGCAAAGAGGATCTGTCGGTCGAAGGCGTCGAGGCTATTGAGGAGGCCGTCGCGACCGACATCGACGGCGAGTAATCGTCGACGCGAGTCAATCAAGCCGGCGTGTGCAATTCGCGCCGTATAGGCGCCCGAACGAAAGCTGTCTTGCAGCGACGTTCGGGCGCTCTGCTATTATTCCCCTTACCCCTGCGGAGTAGGGGGTGTTTATTGTCCAGACACGAATCGGGCGATTCTGACCACTTGGATATTGAAGGGATGGCGTCTAGTGGTTAAGGCACTCAAAATTGAGATATTCCTGCTATGCATGATTGTTCTTATCGGGCTTGCCGCGCGAAGCCGTCGCTCCTTGTTCTCGAGCACCCAGCAGCTTTTGTTTAGCATGCTGGGCTACACGTCTGCTGCCTACATTTTCTTCGATATGATCTGGACGCTCTCGGATGGCGTGA
This sequence comes from uncultured Collinsella sp., assembly GCA_902464645.1. Taxonomy (GTDB): domain Bacteria; phylum Actinomycetota; class Coriobacteriia; order Coriobacteriales; family Coriobacteriaceae; genus Collinsella. The sequence continues at coordinate 1,371 of CABQKL010000107.1, read as the reverse complement.
GCACTCCTGTAGGCATCACGGCCAACTGGATTTCCAACGCGGTCTCGTTTTCGCTGTTCGCCGTCGCGTGCCTCATTTGGTTTTTCTATTCCGAGACAGTGCAGGGCTCTCGCCTTTTGACCGCGCGCTATAGGGTGGCGCTCGTGACGTTGCCAACCGTATTGGTGGTCGTGCTGGCATTTACCAGCTACTGGACGCACACTATGTTCTATATCGATGCGCAGGGCGTATATCGTCGCGGAGCGCTTTATATGATTCAACCTATCGTTAGCTACTGCTACATCATATATACGTCTTTGCATGCCTTTATTCAGACTCGAAAAGTCGAAAGTCTGCAAAAGAAGGCCATTTATCGCACCCTCGCCTTTTTTGCGGTTCCCGCTCTGGTGGGCGGTACCTTCCAGGTTTTGTTTTCGGTACCGGGCCTTTGCGTCGGTATATCGCTGAGTATCCTGCTGCTCTACATCATCTACCAGGAGCAGCTGATCTCGACCGACCCGTTGACTGGTCTTAACAATCGCAACCGTTTTGAGACCTATATGCTGTCGCTCTTCTCAAATGTGGATCAGGCCGAAGATGTGTACCTGCTTATGATGGACGCCGACGGCTTTAAGCAGATTAACGACCGCTATGGACATGTGGAGGGCGACCATGCCCTCCAGGTCATATCCGCTACGCTCAAAGAGGTCTGCTCGGCGTCTGGTGGCTTTATCGCGCGTTATGGCGGCGATGAGTTCGTGGTGCTCCAGAAGGCGACGGCGGAGCAGGATATCATGCATCTGTGCGCGACAATCAACGATGAGCTCGCGCGCGCCGAGGTGCCGTATCTGTTGCGGATGTCCATCGGCTACGCACGGGTTGGTGATGGCGTCGATACCTGGCAAGACTTGCTTCGCGCTGCCGATGCGGAGCTCTACCGCGTCAAGGCCGAGAAAAAGAAAGCCGGCGTACAAATACGCTAGAAAAGGGGCATACGACCGCATTGATGGTCGTGCGCCCCTATTGCGTTGGCGGGATTAGTAGCGGCTGTCGAAGATACGCCTCGTCTTTTTCTTGGAACGAGGCAGTTCGCTAGGCCTTTTTGGGCTTGTTTACGATGATGATGCCGCCGCAAACCAACAGCAGGGCAACGATGACGGTAATGGGGCTCGTGCCAGCGCCCTCGCCGAGCAGCAGCGCGCTCAGCAGCACACCAAAGACGGGGTTCATAAAACCAAAGACCGAGACGCGGCTGACGGGGTTGACGGCAAGCAGGCGCGACCACAGCGAGTAGGCGACCGCGGAGATAAGCGCCATGTAGATGATGAGCGCGATGGCGGGGGCAATCGCCGTGGGGGAGAGCGCGCCACCCATCAAAAAGCCGATGGCGGT
>CABQKL010000106.1 GCA_902464645.1 uncultured Collinsella sp. | reverse complement strand
CACGGAAAGGTAGGCGCGGCATGAGTTTACTGACATTTGCCAAGACGGCCTTGGGTTCTATGGTCAAGCAACCGGTCACGGTGTGCTATCCGCAGGAGAAGCTGACGGCGCCCGAACGCCTGCGCGGGCATATCGTTAACGACATGGACGTGTGCATTTGCTGCGGCATGTGCGCGCGGCGTTGCCCGGCGGGCGCGCTCACGGTTGATCGCAAGGGTGGAACGTGGTTGATTGACCCGTACGCCTGCGTGGTGTGCAGCGAGTGCATCGAAAGCTGCCCCAAACACTGCCTGACTATGGACACCGCCCGCACTCCGGTTGCGGCGGATAAGACTCCCACGGTAGAAACCAAGCCGGAATAGCGTTGGGATGGGGCCGGTGGGGCAAAATGCCCCACCGGCCCCGCGCGTGAACGCGCGGTTGGGCCGCTACGAACAAAACTATGCCGGATTACGGGGCTGGATAGCGAACCTCCGACCATACAGAAAATTGCAAAAACAAAACCGCAGGTAGATAGCCTGCCGTTTTTGAAAAAATGAAGGTATGGATGAGGGTTCCGGCTTTAGACCCGTAATCCGGCATAGTTTTGAAATGGCACCATATCAGTACCAGCCACTGATCCCTCGGGGACGGAAGAAAACGGATCATTTTGGTCCCGCGAGGCTTGCGGAGGCACTCGTGCAGGGCCGCCCGAACAAAACTATGCCGGTTCACTACGATGAATTCGACATCCCCGACCATGACTGCATTTTTCTAAATATTGCAAGCGCTCTACCTGCGGTTTTGCAAGTGCGCAATTTGCCGTGGTCAAAGGTGGGCGATTCACCGTAGTAAACCGGCATAGTTTTGAAATGGCATTAAAGCGGTAGCAGCCATTTTGCTATGCCGGGGTGGTCGGCCGTTGGGTAATTACCCTCGCAGGTAGGCAATGGCGATCTGTGTGCGGTTGCGTAGGCCCATTTTGGCAAGGATCGAGCTGATGTGGTTGCGCACGGTGCCTTCGCCCATGTAGGCGGTGGCGGCGATCTCCTTGTTGTCGAGGCCGCGGGCGATGAGCTCGGCAACTTCGAACTCGCGGTCGGTTAGGCTGGCGAAGGCCGCGGGTCGGCGGAGTGTGCCCGCCTCAACGCCCGTTCCGTCAAAATTGATGTCCTCGATCGCCTTGCCCTCGAGTACGCGTTTGCCGTCCATGACTTGCGTCAATGCCGGAGGAATGGCGGCGACATCGGTCTTGATCAGGTAGCCGCGGGCACCCAGTTTGAGCGCCGACACAATGTACTCGTCATCCGAGAATGTCGTCAGAAACACCACGCGCGCCGAAGGGTCGCGCTCAAGGATCTCGCGTGCCGCCGAAAGTCCGTCACGCCCCGGCATCTGAATGTCGAGCAGTGCGATATCGGGCGCGTGTTCGGCATAGAGCGAAACCGCATCGTTGCCGTTGGCACCGGTGCCCACCACTTCGATCTGCGGCTGGGCGCCCAGGATAATCTTGAGCGAATCGACCACCAAGCGGTCGTCGTCGACAACGATGAGCCTCATCAGTCCTCATCTCCTTGCTGTTTGGGAACGGTGGCAAACACGCGCCAGCCGCCGGTGCCGACACGCGGGCCGGCGGTGAAGGTGCCGCCAAGCGCCTCGATGCGCTCGCGCATGGAGGCAAGCCCCATGCCCTCCGCGGCGCCGCGGCTGCTTGCTTGGACCCCGCCCGTGCCATCGTCGGTAACGATGAGCTGGTAAAACGACGGATGCTCCATGCATCGTACAGTGACAGCATGGGCGCAAGCGTGGCGCATGGTGTTGGAGAGCGCCTCGCGCAGGACCGCCGCAAAGCAGTTGGCGACGTTTGCGGGTGCATGCTCGGCCATAACTTCAAGCTCAATCTGCGGACCGCCGTCCGAGCGCGCGCCTTCGACAATGCGTTCGAGCTGCACGGAAAGGTCGACGGCGTTGTCGTTGAGCGCATGGACGCTGGTGCGCACAAGCTGGAGCGCCTCGTCAACCGTGCGTTTGACGTCGGCGAAATCGGCGGCAACCCTGGGCTCGTCGGCGTGCACGACGCGCAGGGCCTCGGTCTGCAGCGAGGCGCGCGTGAGCTGGTGGCCGACGTTATCGTGGATCTCGCGCGCGATACGGGCGCGTTCGGCGAGTGTCGCGAGCTCGACTTCGTAGTCCTGGCGATCGGCAAGGTCGCGGTTGCGCGCTTCGAGCGCGAGAGCTCGTTCCTGCAGCTCGTCGCGGATGCGGCGCATGCGCTGCTGCTCGCGCTCCAACTGGGCGGTACGTAGCGATAACAAGGTGGCGGCAACTGAAAGGATGGCGGTCAGTAGAAGCGTTCGGGCGGTGAGCGCGTCGGCGCGTAGGTCCGCGACGAGTGCGAAGACAAAGGCGACGCCAATGCCCAACGCGACCCAAACGTGTTCACGGCGCACGCGCCGCGCGATGTCATAGAGGGCGAGAGGCGCAAACGGCACAAACGGCGGCGCAAAGACGGCCGCGATGATGTAAGCGTAACTCGCGGCCTTGCTTACGCGGCGTGTGCGTTCCCCCTGTGCGACCTCGGCCAGCGAGGTGGCAATAACGCCAAGGCAAAACGCCGCGACCAGGCGAGCGTCCACAGCAAGGCCCAGAGCGGCTGCGATACAGCACGCCAATACAATCGATTTGTCGAAAAGCCTGTTCATACGGGTATTGTACGCGATGCTGCGCGCGGGGGAGGCGCCGCCCGGGGCAACCGTGACATTCTTCCCGCGCGGCAAAGCGGCGTCGATTGCTCGCGCGAGCGGGGGTTTCGCCTCCGCCCCCTCGCACTCGTGACAAAGCTCACTGGTGCGCGCCGGCGGCTCCTGCGATGATGCAATCGTACCGGGCCGCAATCAACAGAAGGGCCGCCTCATGACAGACATCGTCCACGTCGAAAACCTCGTCAAGCGCTACGACGATCTTATCGCGCTCGACCACTTTAACCTGAGCATCGCCCCTGGCGAGATCTTTGGCCTGCTGGGCCCCAACGGCTCGGGCAAGACCACATCCATCAACTGCATTCTGCAGCTGCTCGCCTACGACAAAGGCGCCATCGAGCTGTTCGGCGAACCCATGACGCCCGCCCGCTACGACCTCAAGCGCCGCATCGGCGTGGTGCCGCAGCAGGTGGCGGTGTTCGACGAGCTCACGGTGCGCGAGAACATCGACTATTTCTGCAGCCTCTACGTTAACGATCGCAAGCGTCGCCGTGCGCTGGTGGACGAGGCGATTGACTTTGTCGGGCTGGGTGACTTTACCAAGTTCCGCCCCGGCAAGCTCTCGGGCGGCCTGGCGCGTCGCCTCAACATCGCCTGCGGTATCGCGCACAAGCCCGAGCTCATCTTTTTTGACGAGCCCACGGTGGCGGTCGACCCGCAGAGCCGCAACGCCATCCTGGAGGGCATCTGCCGCCTGCGCGACGAGGGCGCCACGGTGGTGTATACCAGCCATTACATGGAGGAAGTCGAGCAGATTTGCAGCCACATCATGATCATGGACGGCGGGCGCGTGCTGGCGCAGGGCACCAACGACGAGCTCAAGCGCATGATTCAGATGGGCGAGCGCGTGACCGTCGAGGTCGGCGCTGTCGAGCCCGCTACGGTCGAGCGACTGCGCGCCCTCGAGCACGTGCTTTCGGTCGAGCTGTCCGGCGGCGAGCTCGTCTGCACCTGCGAAGCGAGTCCGCACAATCTGGTCGACATCCTTGACACGCTGCGCGCTGCTGACGTGGCACTCGGCCGCGTGTGGAGCGAGCCGCCGACCCTCAACGACGTGTTCCTCGAGATCACCGGCCGCGAGCTACGCGACTAGGAGGCGGCCATGTTCAACACCATCATTATCACGGTCAAGACGCTACTGCGTCGACCGAGTACATGGGTCTGGGGCGCGATCTTTCCCATTGCGCTTTCGACGATGTTCATGTTTATGTTCGCGAACCTGAGCTCTGACGGCACGGTCGATCTGGTGCCGGTGGCCGTTGTCGCTGACGAAGCCTGGGGCGCTTCGTCCTTTAAGGACGTGGCGACCTCGCTTGCCAAGAAGGGCGACGATCAGCTGCTCGAGATCCACGAGTGCGATGACGCAGCCGATGCGAACCGTGCGCTTAAGGCCGGCGAGGTCGCGGGCATCTATACGGTCGACGATGCGGGCACGCCCAAACTCACGTTGCTTTCGAGCTACGACAGCTCGCGTGCGTCGTCGGTGCTCACCGACCGCAGCATTCTGGAGACGATGGCAAGCTCGTATACGCAAAATGCCGAGCTCATGTCCCAGATTGCCCAAGACGACCCGGCGGCGCTCGCCGACCCGGAGGCGGTTACGCGCGCCCTATCGCTCGAGGGTGGCACCCACCGCGTAAGCCTGACACGCATCACGCCCGATGGCACGGTCATCTACTATTACGCGCTCTTTGGTCTGGTGGCGATGATGTCTGCCGAGTTTGCCGCCTTGAGCGTCGTCGATTTGCAGCCCAATCTGTCGGGCCTCGGCGCGCGTCGCTGCGTGGGCGGTCTTTCCAAGACGGCGTCGCTGGCTGGCATCTTTGTCGGCTCGTGGCTGGTCTCCTTTGCTTCGATGGCGATCGCGATCGGCTACGTGCGCCTAGTCGTGGGCATCGACTTTGGCGGGCGCGAGGGACTGTGTTTGGCGGGCGCCGCCGCTTCCGCGCTTGCCGCCACGGGCCTGGGACTCTTTGTGGGCACGCTTCCCGTTAAGGGCGGCAAGGCGTCCAAGTCGGGCATCCTCACGGGCTTTGCCACTACGTGCGCCCTGTTCGCCGGCCTCTACGGCGAGCCGGCGATGGCGCTTGCCGACGACGTCGCCCGCGCCTGCCCGGCCGAGTGCTGGCTCAACCCCGTCAAGCTCATCTGTGACATGTTCAACCGCCTGTATTTCTTTGAGGACCTGGGCCCCTTTGCCGTTCGCGCCGGCGCGCTGGTCCTTATGGCGCTGTTGTTCGTTGCCGCCGCCACGCTGATCTTTGGAAGGAGCCGCTATGAGCACCTTTAAGACTGCGCTTCGCATGGCGCTCGCACACCCGCTCTATCTGCTTATCTACACGGTGTTTATTTCGCTGTTGGGCGTATTCATTGCGGCCTCGGTGAGCTGGAACTCGTCGCAGCTCACCGAGTACAAGCCCTACGATGCCAACGTGATCGTGGTCGACCGCGACGGCAGCGACCTTTCGCGTGCGCTTACCAAGCATCTGGGTTCGCGCTTTGAGCTGGTCACGGGCGTCGGCGACGATGCGTACGATCTTGCGGATGCGCTTTCCAAGAGCAACAGTGCCAAGGGCAGCGCCGACTGCGTGTTCTTTATCCCGGAGGGGTTTGAGGACGACCTCGTTGCGGCCGCCCGCGCGGGGGAGTCTCTGCCCAAGCTCGATGTGACCTACGGTGCTGGCACCATGGCGGCGGCGCTTTCGTCTGCCGAGGCCTCGCGCTGGATCTCGCTTGCGGGCACCGCGGCGGCCCTAGAGCCCACTGCCTCCAACGGCTACGTCGCCAAGGCTGCCGAACATGCGGCCACCGAGCGTGCCAAGGTCGAGATTGAGCAGGTCAAGGTCGACTCGACCGCCGCCGCCACGCTCGAGTCGTATTTCAACTTTGGTGCGTACGCGATTGTCTCGTCGGTCATCGTGTCGGTGGGGCTGGTGTTCTCGGGCATGAACGAGCCCGAGCGCGTGCGTCGTATGGATGCCGGCCCAATCTCCGAGCGCCAGCGTTCGCTTGCCGTATTTGCGGCCGCCGCCGTGCTCACCGTCTGTATCTGGTTTGTGTCGAGCATGATGGGTGTCGTGGGCTTTGCCGGCGCGGTCGCCGAGGTCGGCGTGGGCCGTGTGTGCCTGGCGCTGGCAGCGACGTTTGCCCTGGCGTGCACGCCGCTGGCCGTTGGCTTTGCCCTTTCGAGCTTGGGCGCGCGCGAGGAGTTGCTCAACGGTGTGGGCAACCTGCTCGGCATGCTCATGACGTTTTTGGGCGGCGCCTGGATGCCGCTGTCGCTCATGG
>CABQKL010000105.1 GCA_902464645.1 uncultured Collinsella sp. | reverse complement strand
TGCCCATGCCGGGTAAAAGCCTAGAGAACATGCACGTAGCGGTCTTGGCGGGCGGCCATTCCGCCGAACGCGAGATTTCGCTCAATTCGGGAAAGAATGTCGTGGTGGCACTGAAGGAGGCCGGCTACACCTCGGTGGAGCTGCTCGACACCGCCGCCGATGACTTTATGGTGACCATGGCGACGGGCGGCTTCGACGTGGCGTTTATCGCCATGCACGGCGCCGGCGGCGAGGATGGCGCCATGCAGGGGGCCATGGAGACGCTGGGTATCCCCTACACGGCGTCGGGCGTGCTCGCCAGCGCATGTGGCGCCGATAAAGAGGTTTCAAAGCTTCTGTATGCCAAGGCTGGCATCCCCATTGCCCCCGGCCTGGCGCTTGAGGCGGGCGACGAGATCGATATCGATCGTATCGTCGAGGTTTGTGGCGAGCGTTGCTTTGTAAAGCCCGCTGTCAACGGTTCTAGCTACGGCATTTCGCTCGTTCACGAGCCTTCCGAGCTGCCGGCGGCAATCGCCAAGGCTTTTGAGTACGGCGATAAGGTGCTGGTCGAAAAGTGCATCGAGGGAACCGAGATCACCGTGGGCGTGTATGGCGAGGACGACGTGCGCGCGCTGCCGATTGTGGAGATTCGCAAGCCTGAGGACTGCGAGTTCTACGATCTGGATGTGAAATACGTCGACCCCACGGACATCCATCGCATTCCGGCGCAGATTTCGCCCGAGAACTACGCTCGTGCCCAGGAGCTCGCCTGTGCCGCCCATAAGGCACTCGGCTGCCTGGGTATCTCGCGCAGCGACTTTATCGTGAGCGAGGACGGTCCTGTCATTCTCGAGACCAATACCATTCCCGGCATGACCGATACGTCGCTGTATCCCGATGAGATTCGCCATACCGACGACATGACGTTCCCGCAGGTGTGCGACAGCCTGATCCGTATGGGTCTCCGTCGAGCGGGCGTTGCATGCTAATCGAGGACGCCGTATCTCCTGGAACGCCGCAGTTTGTCATCGATTCTTATGCCACGCTCGCCGAGCGCGCCAAGACGCAGTCGTTTGGCCTCATCGAGGAGGATGTAATCGTCCTCGATACCGAGACCACGGGTCTTTCGGTGCAGGACAACGAGTTAATTGAGATTTCCGCGGCCCGTCTTTCGGGCCGCGAGGTCATTGACCGCTTCGATACGTTCGTGCATCCCAAGCAGCTGATTCCTGCAGAGATTACCGAGCTCACGAGTATTACGAACGCCGATGTGGCAGATGCCCCGTCGGCCGTCGAGGCCGTCGCGGCACTCGCCGACTTTGTGGGCGGCTGTCCTGTTATCGCACATAACGCCACGTTTGACCGGTCGTTTATCGAATCGGTCAAAGGCGGCGTCAACGTGAGTGATATCTGGATCGATTCGCTGGCGCTATCACGCATTGCGCTTCCGCGCCTGACATCGCACAAACTGTCCTTTATGGCCGACTTGTTTGGGTGCGATTCGGTATCGCACCGTGCGAATGCAGACGTTGATGCCCTGTGCGGTGTGTGGCGCGTGCTGCTGGTCGCACTTACCGACCTGCCTTCGGGCCTTATGGCGCGCTTGGCGGACATGCACGCGGACGTGCCTTGGTCCTATCGTCCCATTTTTTCTTTTTTGGCTGGCCAGAACCCGGGTTCGATATTTTCGCTCAGCGCCGCTCGTGCCGATGTGCTCAAGGCCGATCGCGCGGACGATCGCGTTGATGCGGACGAGCTGTCGGTCCTTAAGATGCCGAGCCGTGAAGAGATCGAGGCAGATTACGCCCCCGGCGGCCTGGTCAATCGTATGTACCCCACCTATGAGCCGCGCGACGAGCAGATCGCGATGGCGGTTGAGGTGCGCGATGCGCTGGTCACGGGTACCCATCGCGTGATCGAGGCGGGCACGGGCGTCGGTAAGTCGATGGCCTATCTCGTGCCCTTTGCCGAGGCCGCCCGCCGAAACAACATTACCGTTGGCATTGCGACCAAATCGAATAATCTTGCCGACCAGCTTATGTACCATGAGCTGCCAAAGCTCGCCGAACAGCTGGACGGGGGCCTGTCATTTCGTGCACTCAAGGGCTATGACCACTATCCGTGCCTGCGCAAGCTCGAGCGCATGAGCCGTGGTCAGGTTGAGATTACCACCAAGCGCGATCCTGCTGACACGCTCACAGCGGTTGCGGTGATTATGGCGTATGTGTGCCAATCTGCCGATGGAGACCTCGATTCACTTGGCATTCGCTGGCGCAGCGTCAACCGTCCCGACTTTACGACGGCTTCGCGCGAGTGTGCACGCCGTCTGTGTCCGTTCTTCCCTGACAAATGCCTGGTCCACGGGGCACGTCGCCGTGCTGCACATGCCGACGTGGTGGTCACCAACCATTCCCTACTGTTCCGCAACGTGGCCGCCGAGGGAAGGATTTTGCCTCCGATTCGTCACTGGGTGGTCGATGAGGCCCATTCTATCGAGCGCGAGGCCCGTCGCCAATGGGCGCGCGTGGTTTCGGCCGATGAGTCGCGCGTGCTGTTTGAGCGCTTGGGCGGATCGAGTGCCGGTGCGCTGAGTCAGGTTTCTCGTGACCTGGCCACTTCCGAGGGCTCCACGCTCTACCTGGGACTCACTGCCAAGGCGACGTCGACGGTTGCCCGCGCGAGCATGGCGATTGCCGATGTGTTCGATGGCGTGCGCGAGCTTGGCCGCCGTGCCCGCGGGGGCTATGACAACGCGAATCTGTGGATTGGCCCCGAGCTGCGCGAGTCGGATGACTGGCACGATTTTTTGCAGTCGGCCCATACCGCAATTGATGCGCTGGACCAAGCGGATAAAAGCGTAGACGCGCTGGTGCAAGCCGTCGCTGCCGATAAGCCTGAGGTCGTCGTCGACCTGGGCGAGATTTCGCGCCGTCTTCACGAGTTGGTCGAGAATCTCAAGCTCATCATTGAGGGTACGGATGAGCACTATGTGTACTCATTGCAGGTTAACCGCCGGCTGCGAGCGGGCGGGGAGTCTATGACCGCTGAGCGCATCGATATCGGCGAGGCCCTGGCGAACGAGTGGCTGCCCGAGGTGCACACGGCCATCTTCGCTTCGGCGACCATGACGGTGTCCAAGAGCTTTGAGCATTTCAACCATGCTGTCGGCCTCGATCGCATTGGTGCGTCGACATCCTCATCGCTGCACCTGGATTCGAGCTATGACTTTGACTCGAATATGGCCGTGGTCGTGGCGGGGGACATTCCCGATCCGCGCGATCGCGAGCGCTATCTGTCAGCGCTCGAGTGCGTACTGGTCGATGCCCATCTCGCCATGGGTGGATCGGTGCTTACGCTGTTCACTAACAGGCGCGATATGGAGGACCTGTATGCCCGTGTCGAGCCCAAATTGGCGCGAGCGGGCCTGGAGCTCAATTGTCAACAGCGCAACTCGTCCCCGCGTCGCCTGCGCGATCGGTTTATCAACGAGCCGACCTCATCGCTCTTTGCACTCAAGGCCTTTTGGGAGGGCTTTGACGCCAGCGGCGAGACGCTGCGCTGCGTCATTATCCCCAAGCTGCCGTTCTCGAGCCCCACGGATCCTCTTTCGTGCGAGCGCAACCTGCGCGAAGACCGCGCTTGGGCGCGCTACTCGCTGCCCGAGGCGGTGCTCGAAGTCAAGCAAGCCGCCGGCCGTCTCATTCGCTCGTCGACTGATTGCGGCGTGCTTATCTTGGCAGATCCGCGTTTGGTGACAAAGGGCTACGGCAAGAAGTTCTTGACGTCGCTGCCTACGACTTCCTACCAGCGTATCGAGTCGGCACAGATCGGTCATTATTTGCAGCTGTGGCGTGCGCGCCACGAGAGACGCCGTTAAAGCGGGCAGGTCAGGCTCTTCGCCATATCGCATAGACGCTTTGCCAAGGCGGGGTCATCCAGTATGCGGATGGCTCCGCCCGCTGCGATTATCTGACAGAACAGCCAGTGCTCTGACCCATAACGCACGGTCACCGTTGCCATGTCTGTCCCGTTTGGCTCAATCGACATGATGCCGGCCCAGTCTAGGCGCTCTGCCATGTCGAGCGGCATGAGGAGTTTTGCGCTCTGTTCCGCATGGGAAAGGGATTCGTGGAGGGATGCGGACGCGGGCGTGTGGCGCTCCACGGAATCGTCGGTGAAGGCAAGGCCCTCGATTTTGTCCATGCGGTAGGAGCGCTGCTCGTCAACTTCGACATCCCAGGCAATCAGGTAGGTTTGATCACCATGTGTCGCGATGCGCAGGGGGTCGATGAGACGCTCGCGCGCCCGTGCGTCGTCCATCGAACGGTAGGTGATGCGGCATCGAACGCCGTCTTGAATCGCGCAGTTCAGCTGTTGCCAGTGCGATCCTCGGGCAACGGTATCGACGACGCGCTGGTTGTAGCCGAGTTCCTCGGGTAGGAGGGCATGTCGGATACGCTCTGCTGCCCGAGAGTCGATTCCCATCGATTCGAGTTCGTGATTGAGCACGGCGCCTTCGGCGGCACTTAGGCGCAAGGGCAGCACACGCCCCGCATCACCTGTCAGGATGATGCGCTCGCCGCGGCGTTCGCAGATGATGCGTGCGCCCGACTCACGGTCAGCGAGGGTCGAGACGATATCGATAATTTCATCGAGCGCCGCACCCGTGATATCAAAACGGCTGCAGATATCCCCTCGTGTCATGCCGGTCTTGCCGGCAGCGTAGAGGGCCTCCATGATGTCAATCGCACGCGAGAGCCTTTGCTCGCTGGTGAGTTTACGCGCGGGCATGCTCGTGCACCGTCCTTTCGATGAGGTGGTTCCACGCCAGTTTAAGTGCATCGGGGGCAACGGGTCTCATGCCGTCCATGGCGTGCTCCATGCAAAACGAGGCGGCGGCATTAAGATTGCGCACGCTGACGGTCCAGGTCCAACCCTCTTCGGTGCGTGTGAGCTCTCCGCGACCCCGCGTAAGGCCGCTGACCATGTCGGCCTGGGCTTGCGGGGCAAACGAAAAGGTCGCCATAACGGGCCTGCAATCGGCGAAATCAAACTCAAAGAACAGGCGATCGTTCAGGTTGAAGTCGGCAGGGATGGAGTAGGACTTCGAGGGGCGCCATGCGCGAACGATACGGTCGCAGCGAAACGTCCTAATTTCGTCGGTGGCGTTGTCGAGTCCGCAAAAATACGCCACGCCCTCGTGCTCGAACATGCCGTACACGCAGACGGTGCGTTCTTTTTGCTCTCCGCGCCCGTTTTGATACAAAAAGCGCAGCGCGCAGCGTTCGGCAAAAGCGCTCCACACCGCATCGACGGCAGGCGAGCGACGGGCGGGAGGTTCTTCTGCGGTCGATGCGCCAGTGAGGTAGGCGATCTTGGAGCGTATGTCTGCAAGCGGCGTGGCAAACGCGGCCGAACCGGTCGCAAGGGTCTGGTCGATAGCGTCGAGCAAGATGTCCGCGTCGTCTGCAGTGATGAGGCCACCGGCCGCAAACGTGTGCTCGCGATCGATGGTCCACGCGCTTTCTTCGGTTTCTTGGGCGCCTGCTGCGCGGACTTCTTTGATCGTGATTCCGCGTTCGAGGAGTTTTTCGCGATCGCGGCGAAACTTGCGCTTGTCCGAGTCGATATTGCCCGATCCATAGCCAAGATCGGAATCCAGGACAATTTGCTCTGTGGTCAGTGGCTCGGGAGAGCTGTTAAGGACAAAGAACAGATTGAGGATGCGCTGGGCGGTCTTGTCGAAATCGGGCCCCGGCGCCCCCTTTTTATTCGTTACGGTTGTATCGCTTGCCGTCATAGAATCCTCGCATGGGAAGGTGTTTGATGCCATGATTTTAGTCCGATATGGAGATTAGGCTATATCCTTGTTCGCTCGCGGCGTTAAGATGCCCCGAATTCGGTCGTTTGCGCTCGCTCGGGGTATACTTTCGACTATATACGGTTCTAATGTGCATGCATTGGGCCTATTTGTCGGATTATGGATGTGGAGCGCACATGGCGAACACCCAGAACTATATTAACCACCTGCTGCAGAACACCGGCATTACGCCGGC
>CABQKL010000104.1 GCA_902464645.1 uncultured Collinsella sp. | reverse complement strand
ACGACCATATCGCTCACGCGACCGATCGTGGGGTTGGCGGTAATGCCCGAAAGACCGTCAGAGCCACCGCACTTAAGGCCAATGACCAGTTCGGAGGCGGGAATGGGCTCACGCTTGGCCCGCTTGGCCAGGTCGGCCAGCTCGGACAGGATCTTGTGGCCCTCGACCTGCTCGTCGGCTACATCCTGGCAGGTGAGGAAGCGAACGCGCTCGTGATCGAAGTCACCGAGCTCGTCGAGCACCTGCTGGTGCGTGCAGTTTTCGCAACCGAGCGATAGGAACAGCACACCCGCAGCGTTTGCGTGACGCGAAAGCGCCACCAGCAGACGGCGTGTCTGGGCGTGGTCGGCGCCGGTCTGGGAACAGCCAAAGGGATGCGGGAAGTAGTAAACGCCCTCCAGCGAACCCTCGACCAGATCCTGAGCCTGCTCGCACATGGCGCGCGCGACCTCGTTGACGCAGCCGACCGTGGGGATAATCCACAGCTCGTTGCGCGTGGCGGCGCGACCGTCGGCGCGACGGAAGCCCATAAAGGTCTCGGGCTCAACCGGCTCAACAACCGGATGCGTCGGGTTGTAAGCGTACTCGACCTCGCCCGAAAGGTTGGTCTTGACGTTATGCGTATGAAGCCACTGACCGGGCTGGATGTCGCCCGTCACGTGGCCGATAGGAAGACCGTACTTGACGACGTCCTCCCCCGCCGCAATGGCACGCACGGCCATCTTGTGGCCCTGCGGAATATCCTCCGCGGCAACGACCTCGCCCACCCCGAGAACCGCGACGGCGGCGCCCTTGGCAAGCGGCGACAGCGCGACGATCACGTTATCGGCCGGATTGATCTGGATAGTGTTCATTACAAATGGTCCTAACCCTACAGGTTGAGCAGAAGTCGAGGCGCGGGCAAGCCGTCTGGCGCCTGCACCGGGAATTTACGCCTGAGCGTTGGCGAAGGCCTGCTTGGCGCCCTCGACGCGCACGACGGTGAGCGCGTTGACGACAAACTCCTCGAGACCGGTGATCTGCGTAAGGTCCTCGCCCCACATTTGCTCATTGGTGAGCACGTCGTGCACCAGCTCGGCATCGTCTGTACCGGCGTGGGCGGCGTAGAAATCGAGCACGAAGGCATCGTCCTGAGCGGTGTACTCGGTGCCGTCGGCGCGGCGCAGGTGCAGGCCATCGCCCTCGCGAGCAACGAGCTCCTGAGTATAGAAGGCAATGAGCGTAGCGAGGCTCGTCACCAGGCACTTGGGCAGGTTGCCGGTCTCGGCAACATAGTCCTTGAGCGTGGGCAGGTCGCGAGCACGCCATTTGGCGGTGGAGTTGAGGCAAATGGAGAGCAGCGCATGGTCGATAAACGGGTTGTCGAAGCGGTTCTCGACGGCGGCAGCAAAGGCCTTGCAGTCCTCGACGTCCAGGTCGGCGGCAAGCGTCGGGATGACCTCGTCGTAGAGCATGGTGTTCATGAAGCCGCGGACGGTCTCGTCGTGCATGCAATCGCGCACGATGTCAAAGCCGGCAACCCAGGAGCCCGGAACAAAGGCAGTGTGGGCGCCGTTGAGGATGCGGACCTTGCGCTTCTTGTACGGGGTGACATCGGGGGTCACAAAGACGCCCGGCAGGCCGGCCTTTACGAAGGGAAGCTTCTCGGCAAGCGACTCGTCGCCCTGGATGCCCCACATCTGGAAGGGCTCGCGCACGGCCAGGAAGGGATCCTCGTAGCCCAGGCGCTCGGCCACGGCAGCGGCCTCCTTGGGGTCGCGGATACGACCCGGGACGATGGTGTCGACGAGCGTGGTGCAGACGGTGCAGTCGTTGGCCATCCACTGCGAAAACTCGTCCTCCCAGCCCCAGTCGCTCACATACTGGTTCATGATGCGCAGCAGCTCCTCGCCGTTGTGATCGATGAGCTCGCAGGCGAGTACGATGACGCCCGGCTTGCCGGCAGCCCAGCGGGTGTGGAGCACCTGGGCAAGCTTGGCGGGGAAGCTCGCGGGCGGCATGTCGTCGGCCTTGCAGGACGGGTCGTAGGCGATACCGGCCTCGGTGGTGTTGGAGACGATGATCTCCAGGTCGTCGGAGACGGCAACCTCCATCATGGCGCGGTAGTCGTCCTCGCGATACGGATTGAGGCAGCGGCTGCAGGCGCTGATCACGCGGGACTCGTCAACCGTGTTGCCGTTCTCCTTGCCGCGCACCAGCACGGTGTACAGGTCGTCCTGGGCATTGATGCCGTCGGCAAAGCCAAAGGCGCCGCTGATGGGCTGCACCATGACAACCTTGCCGTTCCAGCCGGTTGCCTCGTTGCCCATGTCAAAGAAGCGGTCGACGAAGGCGCGCAGGAAATTGCCCTCGCCAAACTGCAGAACCTTCTCGGGCGCGTCCTTGGGCAGCAGGTAGCCCTTGTAGCCGATCTTCTTGAGCGTCTCGTAGCTGATGTTCTCCATCTATGTGTCTCCTTAGGCGTTTGTTAGCGTGCAAGCAAAACGGAGCGCCGCGTGTGGCAACGGCGCTCCCGGGTTCAGTGTGATTCGATGCGGGTTTAGGCCTCGACGGTATCCAGGTCAAAGCCAAAGTAGCGAACCGCGTTGTTGTAGCTGATGTCGCGCACGATGGCTCCCAGCAGCTCCATGTCGGCCGGATACTTGCCCTGCTCGACCCACTCGCCGATCACGCCGCACAGCACGCGACGGAAGTACTCGTGACGCGGGTAGGACAGGAAGGAGCGGGAATCGGTAAGCATGCCCACAAAGTTGCCCAGCACGCCCTCGTTAGCCAGAGCCGTGAGCTGCTCGCGCATACCGACCTCGTTGTCGTTGAACCACCAGGCAGAGCCGTTCTGGATCTTGCCTGCGGTCGGAGCCTCCTGGAAGCAGCCCATCACGGTATCAATCATGGTGTTGTCGATGGGGTTCAGGCTGTACAGAATGGTCTTGGGCAGACCCGTGGACTCCTGGATGGAGTTGAGGAAATCGGCCAGCTGGTCGGACGGCGTGTAGTTGGAGATGCAATCGTAGCCGGTGTCGGGACCGAGCTTGGCGAACATAGCGCGGTTGTTGTCACGCTTGCAGCCAAAGTGCAGCTGCATGGCCCAGCCAAGGCGGACATACTCGCCGGCGACGAACTGCATAAAGGCCGTCTTGTACTTGAGGACCTCGTCCTCGGTAAGCGGCTCGGCGGCAAGGCCCTTGGCAAAGATGGCCTCGATCTCGTCGGCGGTAGCCGGAACGTACATAACGTAGTCGAGTGCGTGGTCGGAAGCGCGGCAGCCCAGCTCGTGGGCGACATCGTAGCGTTTGGAGATGGCGGCCTTCATGCCCTCGAAGTCGCTGACCTCAACGCCGGCAACCTCGGAGAGGTGCTTGCAGTAGTCGGCAAACTCCTGGCCACGCTCGATACGCAGGGCGGCATCGGGGCGCATGGCGGGAACGACCTGAACGTCAAAACTGTCGTCGGCGGCAATCTTCTTGTGCCACTCAAAGCTGTCGGCGGGGTCGTCGGTAGTGCAGATCATGCGGACGTTGGACTGCTTGATCAGGTTACGGCAGGTAAAGCTGGCCTCAGCGAGCTTGGCGTTGGCAAGGTCCCAGACCTCCTGAGCGGTTTTGCCGTTTAGGACGCCCTCGTAGCCAAAGTAACGCTTAAGCTCCAGGTGGCTCCACTCAAAGACGGGGTTGCCGACGCAGCGACCCAGGGTCTCGGCCCACTTTTGGAACTTCTCGCGAGCAGGGGCGTCGCCAGTGATAAAACGCTCGTCGACGCCGTTGGCACGCATCAGGCGCCACTTGTAGTGGTCGCCGCCCAGCCAAACCTCGGTGATGTTCTCGAAACGCTTGTCCTCCCAAATCTCCTTGGGAGAAATGTGGCAGTGATAGTCGACGATGGGCATGCCCTCGGCAAAGTTGTGGAACAGCTCCTCGCCGGTCTTGGTGCTCAGCAGGAAATCCTGATCGTCCATGAAGTTTTTCATCAAACAACCCCTTTGTTTGCGGAGCGGGCGCACAATACGCTCGTCATCCTCTAAGTGAACGTTCACCATCTTAGTGCAAAATGCGTTACGAGGTGAACGTTCACCTAACCATCATGGGGCGAACGGTAGGTTTTGACCGCTTAACGGTTGCCGAGCCATGGACCCTGCGTTGGATCGGCACAAAGAAAGGCCACTGACGGCAGATTCGCCATCAGCGGCCTTCGAAACAATTTTTCGATCCCCAGCCAAAAAGTACGCGGCAAGTAGGGAACTCCCTAAACGCATTAGATTCCGGCGAGCTCGCAGTAACGATCGACGTTGCTGGCAAACACCATCTCAACAGCCCCCTTTTGCACAGGCTCCGCCGGCGTCTTTCCCCACAGCAGATAATCGCCTAAGGTCTTGGCGCCACGGTATGCCAAACTCACCGGGTCCTTGTAGACGATGTTGGTAAAGATGCCCCGACGCAAGGCCAGCGCACTTTCTGGGAACAGGTCGTTGCCGATCACCATTACTTCGCCGGCCTTGTTAGCCGAGACAAGCGCATCGGCAATCAGCTCAGAGCCCACGGCGAACACGCTGCAGATCAACTCGGGGGCTTCCGATGACTTTAGACGCTGGTTGAGCTCGTGCTCGAGCTGCTTGACCTGGGCATGAGCACCGGTCAGATCCTCGACCTGCCAGGGAACATTGTGCTCGCGAAGGTAATTGTGGAAGGCGCGGGCGGTTAGATAGTGCGAATCGGTATATGGGTCGCCTGTCAAAAGGAGCACGCGGGCGTCGGCCCCAGAAGCATGGACCAGGTTTGCCGCCTGCTCGGCCATAAGGCTGCCTGCCGTCGAATAATCGGCCAAGCTCGCACCCAAACGATTCAAATGCGGACGGTCGCCGTCGACAAGCTCAATCGTCACGCCCGCCTCGGCGATCTGCCCCAAAAGCTCAGTCGCACGATCGTCGCCCGGCGCATAGGCGAGCAAGCCATCAATCTTCTCGCCCACCTGCAGACGCTCGTCGATTTGCTCGAGTGCATCAGCGTAGCCGCCCACGCCAAATTCAACGCGTTCAACCGTAATGCCCCGGTCGATAACCTCCTGTTCAAAGCGATTGCAGCCTTCCCACAGGTAACGGAAAAAGTACGCTCCCTCGCGCGATGCGCGGGGCAGGCAAAACACCAGATTGATATCCTTGCGGCGCAGGCTTGAGGCACTTGTGTTGCGGTGATAGCCCATGGCCTCGGCCTTAGCGTTCACCTTGGCGCGCACGGATTCGCTCACGCCGGCCTTTCCCGTCAGGGCTTTGTGCACGGTATTGATGGAAACGCCAAGCTCGGCGGCTATGTCCTTCATGGTTACGCGAGCGCTCATGCGGTTACTCCGTTATAGATAAGTTGCCAATTAATAGTCCAGTTAACGATACCCCAAAAATACTCTTCGACTCGCCGTGCTCTCCCTCAAATGCACAAAGCGCCCCGCGAACGGATGCCCGCGGAGCGCTTGGATGTCCGGACCTTATTTGATACCGCGGCCCAAGTCTTTGGCGATTTTGTCTACGCCCTTAAGCGCGGCGCACGTCTTTTTGTTAGAACAATGCCCCGTGCAAACGCCACCCTGAGCGCAGTCGGCGCAGGTGCCCTTGCGGTAGATGCGCACGCACACGGCGACAAACGCAACGCCGATAACAGCCAGTACAACAATATCGATAGGTGCCATAGCAAGCCTCCTCTAGTTAACCAGCACTTACTTTACCCCATTCTCCACCTACCAAAAAGGGACAGGTTTATTTTGGTCGGTTTTATCTGCGGAAACGCCACATCTTAACTTCTGGGGCAAAGCAATCTGTCTCCCATGCACAAAAAGCCCGGGGTCGCTGGGACACCCGGGCTCGTGGAAAGGGGTTAATCCTTATCTGGGACACCCGGGCTCATGAAAAGGGGCTAATCCTTATTCGGACTTAAGCGGAAACTGCGGCAGAAGCAGCGTTGGTCTCATCCTCATCGGTCCATGCATGTTTGGGCATGGGACGGAAGATCTGGAAGAGCATCGCAACCAGCAGCACGATGGCCACAATCGTCCAGATACCAAACTG
>CABQKL010000103.1 GCA_902464645.1 uncultured Collinsella sp. | reverse complement strand
GTGTCGACATAGAGACCATCGTCATGGCCGCCGGTCCCGTGCCATCGCTTATCGTACTTCGCGAGCGCTGCAGCAAATCGGACTCCCCCGCGCCGTTGCGCTCCCTTTCTATCCAAACTGGTTCGTTTGAGGCTGCGGCTATTAGCCGCGGTATCGACAGCGGTCGTGCCGAGCGCCCGATCGCCCATGACCTGCTGCTCGACACGCTTGATGCCCTGGATGCAAAACTCGAGCGCATCGAGATTGTCCGTGCCGAGCCTCCCGTGTTCTATGCGACGGTCGTTGTTTTGGCCGACAGCAACGAGCATAGGATCGATGCGCGTCCGAGCGATGCCATCGCCCTCGCCGTGCGCAGCAATGCTCCCATGTTTGTTGAGGACGACATCATGAACCGCCTGGGGACCGTCTCTCCGGTTGCCGAGGAAGTCGATGATGAGCAGGAATTTGAGAAGTTCGACGAGTTCGTCCATACGCTCTCGCCCGATGATTTTTAAATGACGAGTAGCCATGAGACGGAGTATGCACTGATGGGTCGCGGCGTTTCAGCCGAAGCCGCCGCCATTGCCCGCGAGGCCCAGATGCGCTCGGAGGCATCCGAGGCCGCACGCATCGCCTATGTGACGCAGGCCCGTACGCTTCGCGAGCGCCGTGCCTCCTTTATCAAGATGGTTGCCGTCTCCGCACTTGTCGCGGCAATCTCCTCGCGCCTTCGTGGTACAGTTGGTGCGCTTGGGTTTTCGATTTCGATGGGCTTGGTCATCTGGGGCGTGGTCGATGCCGTGATGCTGACCAACCAGATCAAGGTACTCGATAAGCGCGCCGCCGATATGATGCGCGCCCGCGACGCCGCCGCCGAGATCGCTGCCGAGGCACAAGAGATGTAACGACGCCGGACTCGATGGGAAGGTCTAAAAATGGCACAGGATATGCAGGACGCCGGAAACGTCTCCGCCGAGCTCGACGCCATGGTGTGCGACCTCATCGGGGCATTTTTAGACGACCTGGCCGCTGGTGAGAACCCCGGTGTTGTCGTTGCGATCGAAGACGCCGCGTCCAACCGCTATCTGGCGGCACTCGACGAGGACGGCGAGGAGGCATGCCTCGAGGCTGCCACCAACTTTATCTCCGAGCACAAGATGGGCCTTAAGGACGAGGGCCTGGGTCGCATCGCCCGTTACGCCATCGGCTACACCGGTTGTGTCGAAATTGATGGCGGCTACCATGACGCGCTGCTCGTGAGTTTCTTTGAGACGACGCTCGAGAGCGGCTTTTCGGCATATGTACTGTACGAAGGTGTGGGCGCCGGCGATGGTTTTATGTGGAGCGACCCTGAACCTGCAGGCGAGGAAACCCCTCTTATCTAAAATCGCTAAAATAAACGAGTTTTCGGTAAAAGGCTCAAAATTCCCGCCGAGCGTTGTGTTACTGGGCGGGTCGCATACGCGTGCCGGTTGTATATAGATAGAAGATAGGGGAACTACATGCGCGTAGACAATCTGAGGAACATCGCCATCATCGCTCACGTCGACCACGGCAAGACGACGATGGTCGACAAGCTCCTGCGTGCCACGGACGCCTTCCGTGCCAACCAGCAGGTCGAGGACCGCGTCCTGGATTCTAACGACCAGGAGCGCGAGCGCGGCATTACGATTCTCGCCAAGAACATCTCTATCGAGTACAAGGACGTTAAGATCAACGTCATCGACACCCCGGGCCACGCTGACTTTGGCGGCGAGGTCGAGCGCGTGCTGCGTATGGCCGACGGCGCCCTGCTGCTGGTCGATGCCTTTGAGGGGCCCATGCCCCAGACCCGCTTCGTGCTGCGTCACGCCATCGACACCGGCCTCAAGATCATGATCGTCATCAACAAGATCGACCGTCCGGGCGCCAACCCCGAGAAGGCCTACAACGACTGCCTGGACCTGATGGCCGACCTGGGCGCCACCGACGACCAGCTTGAGTTTGCCATGGAGCACGTGGTCTACGCCAGCGCCATGAATGGCTTTGCCCGCCTTGACCCCAACGACGGCAACATGGACATGTATCCGCTGCTCGATATGATCATCGACGACATGCCCGCGCCCGAGGTTGACGAGAACGCCCCGCTGGCCATGCAGTGTGTGACCATCGACCACTCCAACTTCGTTGGTCGCATCGGTATCGGCCGTGTGTACTCCGGCGCCATCCACCAGGGCGATCAGATCCTGGTCGTCAAGAACGACGGCTCCAGCGCTACCGCTACCGTCAAGCAGCTCTTTACTTTCGACTACCTGGGTCGCACCGAGTGCCAGGAAGTCGGCGCCGGTGATATCGCCGCCGTCGTGGGCATCGACCGCACCGATATCGGCGATGTCTACACCGATCCCGAGAACCCCGTTGAGCTCGAACCCATCGAGATCGACCCGCCGACCCTGTCCATCGTCTTTGAGGCTTCGACCTCCCCGCTCGTCGGCCGCGACGGCGACATCGTGGGTGCCCGTCAGCTCAAGGAGCGCCTGTTCAACGAGGCCGAGAACAACGTGACCATGAAGATCGAGGAGCTCGAGGACAAGAGCGGCGTCGAGGTCTCGGGCCGCGGCATTCTGCACCTGTCCGTCCTGATGGAGTCTATGCGCCGCGAGGGCTTTGAGTTCCAGGTCGGTCGTCCCCGCGTTCTGTTTAAGAAGGACGAGAACGGCAACAAGATGGAGCCCGTCGAGCAGGCCGTCGTCGAGTGCCCGGACGAGTACTCGGGCAAGGTCGTTGAGGTCTTCGGCACCTCCGGCGGTATCATGACGAGCATGGATACCTCGGGCATCGTGACGCACCTTGAGTTTAAGATCCCGACCCGCGGCATCATGGGTCTTAAGAACCGCATCATGAACGTCACTCACGGCGAGGGCGTGTTCTACCATACCTTCCTGGAGTACGGCCCCTATGCCGGCGAGATCGGCAACCGCCAGAACGGCGCCATGATCTCCATGACCACCGAGAAAGCCGTTGCCTACGCTCTGGGCACGCTGCAGGAGCGCGGCCAGCTGTTTGTTGAGCCGGGTACCGAGTGCTACGAGGGCATGATCGTGGGCGAGCGCAGCAAGGCCGGCGACATGGTCGTCAACATCGCCCGTACCAAGAACCTGGGCAACCAGCGTTCCTCGACCTCCGATATCTCCGTCCAGCTGGTGCCGCCCCGCACCTTCTCGCTGGAGGAGGCGCTGGAGTACATCGCCGACGACGAGCTGGTGGAGATCACTCCCAAGAACATCCGCCTGCGCAAGCGTCTGCTCAATGCTACCGACCGCAAGAAGGCCGCAGTCCGCGCCGGTCAGGTCAACAAATAAGCGCCGAGCTTTATAGCGACTAACAAGAAAGGGCGCCGACCATCGCGGTCGGTGCCCTTTTTGGTGCACAGGGATTGAGTTGGTCTGCACCACCGCAAAGGTGTCTGTCCCCTTTGTGGTGGTTGACGGCTAGGCGGAAGGAAGGCCCGGAGTATTGGCGGCCTGCTGCGGCTTGAGGCGGGCGTTGCGCCAGATGATCTGGATGACGTAGCCGAGCGTAAAGACGAAGGCTACGCCGCTGACAAAGCTGCCCATAAGGGGAAGTGCCGTGAGTGCGCCCGCGGCGATACCGCCCACGGCGGCCATGGCGTAGCGGTTCTGGCTGTGTCCGATCATGCGTGCGATCGCGGTGCCCGTAAACGCCGCCGAGACCAGAGCGATACCGATCACGGCGCACATGAGAGCTCCGGCGAGTGACAGACCTGCAATCGAGATGATGAGTAACAGGACGGCGGGAACGGCGGCCACCGTGCCCAAAAGACCGCTCACCCACAGAGGGGTAGGTCGTTGACGAAGCATGCCGGCGGCGCTGGCGGTCGCGCGCGGAAAGACGAGCTCGAGGAGGATCGCGACAAAGCAGGTGGAAAGCGCCGCGGCGACGATGCCGCCGATGGTGTCGTTAATCGTTGAGGTGTTCTCGTTCTCGGTACGGTCGATCTTGAGGGCTCCGACCTGAGCGCCCTCGGCCCGCTCGGGGTCCTCGGAAACATGCGCGCTCACGGTGCCGGTGATGCGGGCGTTTTTGCCCAGGATGAGTTTGTCGGCCCAGACCTCGACATCGCCATCGACGGTGCCGTCGATGGTTACCGTACTGCCCGCGAGCGCTGCCGACTTAGCAGAGCCGCGCAGGGCAACTGTCTCACCCATCGCGTAAAAACAGTTGGCGGTGCTACCGGTGTTGAGGACGACATGCTGACCGGCTACCGTCACGCTGCCATCGATTGCGGTTTTGGAGATATCGATGGTGCGCGCCGCCAGGCGAACGGCTCCGCCTACGGTGCAGTCGCGAATCGATAGGCTGTCGCCCGCCGCGATAATATCGCGGCCGATGGAGGCATCGTCTAGGTTAAGGTTTTGGCCGGCCCAGTACAGGTCGCCCTCGGCGCCAGATGGAGTTGAGTCAGCTTCGGTTGCGAGTACGTTGCCCGCGGTGTCTGTGCCGGCGAACGACGTCGTGGGAAGTACGGTCAGCGCAAGTGCAATCAATGCGAATAGGAGGGCGATATGGGCCTGCGCTTTGTGGCGCTTGGTCGACGGTTCTAGGTTGCAAGGCATAGTGAATCCTTCGTTAGATACTCGGCATATATCTAACAGGGTACCCAACGTGCGGGCGCTCTAAAAGAACCTCTCGGTTGCATTTCGAAGGGTCGTGCCGCGCTGTCTACTTTTTGCGATGCAAAAAGCGCGCGATGTCTTCTTCGGTGGGGCTTTTGATGTCAAAGCGCAGCGAGAGCCAGCGCAGACCCATGGTCACGACAACGCATACGACCAGCGCGGCGACATTGCTCACGATGCCGCTCATAACGAGACACACATAGCTTGCCGATCCGGCGATGGCCGCGATGGCATAAAAGTTGGTGCGTTGGAAAATGCCCGGAACCACGCCCATAAAGCCGTCGCGCAGCATGCCGCCGCCCACCGCGGTGAAAAAGCCCATCATGATGCAAACGACGGGTGCAAATCCGTAGACCAGTGCCTTGTCTGCGCCGGTTGCCGCATAGATGCCGACCGAGATGATGTCGAGCAGGGGGATGAGTTTGTCGGGCTTATCGACGATTGCCGGGAAGATGTAAATGATGGCCGCCGTGGCGATGGAGAGCGGCAGCGCCATTGGCTGGTTGAGGATGTAGACGTTGCCGACCTGGAGTGTCATGTCGCGCAAAAGACCGCCGCCCAGACCGCAGACTACCGCGAGTGCGACCGCGCCCACCAGGTCGAGCTTGTGTTCGCGCGCAACCAGCACACCCGAGATCGATGCAGCGACAACGGCGAACATCTCGAGCCAAAATGGGATAGCGACCATGGCATCCGAGGCATGTGAGGTAACGGTTATGGCGGCGACGACGGGCAAGATGGGGTCCTTTGAGTTACGGGATTGGACAATGCCCGTACATAGTACATGTTCGGTGACGATCGCGACCCTATTGCTCGGCAAACGGTCGGGACTGGGTGCGGTCATAGGTTTCAAGTATGCACATCAGCCTCCAAAGATGTCGAAAAATATCGTTTTTGGAGGGTGATGTACATGTTTGGGGATCTGGGTTGATGCTGAACGCGATGAGGGCGTGGCTGAATAGGAGGGATGTCCAAATTTTGAGCGAAGCTCAAAATATATCCGGTCGGCTGGCGCCGATCGCGCTGCGCTAAAAACGCCCGTTAGCGCGTTTTCTTTATGCTCCGCGCCCTGGCGGGTTCGAATCCCTCCTCCTCCGCCGTATTTGCTTGTTAGGGACTCAAAACAAAAAAGCCCCCAATACTGGGAGCTTCCTCAATCTAAATGGCGGAGGAGGAGGGATTCGAACCCTCGTGACCTTATACAGGCCAAACGGTTTTCGAGACCGCCGCATTCAACCACTCTGCCACCCCTCCGCGTGGGGTAAAAACAAAGCAGGCACTAAGGCCTGCTTTGGAATTAACTGGCGGAGAGTCAGGGATTTGAACCCTGGAGACGCTTTTGACGCCTACACGATTTCCAATCGTGCTCCTTCGGCCACTCGGACAACTCTCCGTTAAATGCGAAAGTCAGTATACACGAGGAATCG
>CABQKL010000102.1 GCA_902464645.1 uncultured Collinsella sp. | reverse complement strand
CCCGTCACAGCTCCGGTCCCGCCAAGATCGTCCTCGCACGTCTTGACTACCGTCTGCTGCACGGCCAGGTCGTCTTTACCTGGACCACCAAGGTTCAGGCCGAGCGCATCATCGTCGTCGACAACGCTGCCGCCAACGATGACATCAAGAAGGGCGCTCTTAAGCTGGCCAAGCCCCAGGGCGTGCGCCTGAACGTCTTCACCGTCGAGCGTGCCCTCGCCAAGATGGACAAGCTCAACACCCTCGGTGAGCGTGTCATGTTCGTCTTTGGCAACACGGCCGAGATGCTGCAGTTCTGCCAGGGCTACAAGCTCGACGCCATCAACCTGGGCGCCACCGCCAACCACGACGGTGCCGATCAGATTGGCGGCAAGGACAGCTCCGTCTTCCTCGACGCCACCCAGAAGGCCGACGTCAACCAGCTGCTCGACATGGGCATCAAGCTCTATGTCCAGCAGACCCCTACGTATCAGAGCGTCGACATCGACGCCAAGCTGTAATCAACCAGGCTTTTGCCTGACTGAAAGGAGAAGGGTATGAATACGTTCATCAGTGCGGTGCTCGTCGGCCTCGTCGGCGTGTTCTGCATGTGGGACTCCCGCCTGCTCGGTCGTCTTAACTTCGAGCAGCCCCTCGTTGGCGCTACGCTCGTCGGTCTGCTGCTGGGCGATGTGCCCACCGGTCTTGCCGTCGGTGCCGCCGTCGAGCTCGTGTCCATGGGCCTGGTGCAGGTCGGCGCCGCCGTTCCGCCCGATATGGTCCTGGGCGGCATCGTGGCCGCTGCCTTTGCGTGTCTGACCGATGCTTCCGCCGAGACCGCCATGACGATCGCCATCCCGGTCGCCGTCCTGGGTCAGCTCCTCGGCATCGTGTTCCGTTCCATCATCGCCGCCCTCACCCATGTGGCAGATAGCGCGATCGATAACGGAAAGTTCAAGACCGCCTACCGTATGCACATCTGCGCCGGCTCCGGTCTGTACGCCGTCATGTACTTCCTGCCGATCTTCCTCGCCGTCTTTGTTGGCACCGACCTGGTTCAGGCCATCGTCAACATGGTTCCCGAGTGGCTGTCCACTGGTCTTAACGTTTCGACCAAGATCATGACCGCCTACGGCTTGGCCCTGCTGCTCACCATGATGATCAAGAAGGGTATGACTCCGTTCCTGTTCATCGGTTTCCTGCTCGCCGCTTACCTCAACCTGTCCGTCATCGCGGTCGCTCTGATCGGTGTGTGCCTGGCTGTCGTCTTCATGGGCTTCAAGTTCAACGGTTCCCATGCAGCCGCCGGTGTCGATTCCGACTACGATCCGCTCGAAGACGACGAAGACTAAGGAGGAACACACTATGGCAACCGCAACCAAGGACGTGTCCCTGAACAAGAAGGTCAGCCAGTTCTTCTGGCGCTCCTGGGCCATCCAGGCCTCTTGGAACTACGAGCGTCAGATGAACATGGGCTTCCTCTACGGTATGGTTCCCACGCTCGATCGCCTCTATCCGGACGAGTCCGACCCCAAGCAGCTCGCTGCTAAGAAAGAGGCTTACCACCGTCACATGGCGTTCTACAACTGCACCCCGCAGACGAGCGCTTTCATCCTGGGTCTCTCCGCCTCCATGGAGGAGGAGTACGCCAAGGATCCCGAGAACTTCGATCCCGATTCGATCAACGCGGTCAAGACCTCCCTCATGGGCCCGCTTTCCGGCATCGGTGACTCCTTCTTCCAGGGCACCATCCGCGTTATCGCTTTTGGCCTGGGCGTTCAGCTGGCTCAGCAGGGCTCCATCATGGGCCCGATCCTGGCCATGCTCATCTCCATCGTCCCCTCTGTGCTGATCACTTGGTTCGCAGCCAAGATGGGCTATCAGGGCGGCCACGAGTACCTGAGCAAGCTTCAGGGCGGCGACCTCATGGAGAAGCTCATGTATGTCTGCGGCATCGTGGGCCTTATGTCCGTGGGCGGCATGATCGCTACGCTGATTGGCGCCACCACCCCGCTGCAGTTCGCTGAGGGCACCGTCGTTATCCAGGACATCCTGGACGGCATGATGCCCCAGATGATCTCCCTTGGCCTCACCGGCCTTATGTACTGGCTCATCAAGAAGAACGTCAACACTGGTTGGCTTCTCGTGATCGCCATCGTGGGCGGCATCGCCCTCTCCGCGGCCGGCATCCTGGCCTAGTCGCGACCAAGCGCCTAACCGCTTTCCCCCGGGGGCCTGCCTGGCATCCCATACCCCAGGCAGGCTTCCATCCCTAAAATGCGACAATGGGACAGTCCCTTTGTCGCATCCTTAACGGGCCGGCGACTCGGTCCAAACCACGGTAACCCTGCGAGCGCCCGGCAATGTGGCGCCGCAAAAATCGAAAGGAATGTGTCAGATGTACGAGATCGACCTTAACCTCCCTAAGCAGATCGTCGCTGACGTCCTGTCCAACCACGAGATCCACAGCGTCGCCTTCGTCGGCTGCGGTGCTTCCATGTCCGACCTCTACCCTGCCAAGTACTTCCTGGCCAACAACACGGACAAGCTGAACGTTCAGATCTTCACCGCTAACGAGTTCAACTACGACACGCCTTCCTGGGTCAACGAGCACACCTTCGTGATCACCTGCTCCCTCGGTGGCTCCACGCCCGAGACCGTCGAGGCCAACAAGACCGCCAAGAAGCACAACTGCCCGGTCGTCTCCCTCACCAACAAGGCTGGCTCCGCTCTGACCGTCGACGCTGACTACGTCATCGTTCACGGCTTCCACGCCAACTACGCTGCCAAGTGCGAGAAGCCCGGCTATGCCATCGCTCTTGCTCTCGAGATTCTTCAGCAGACCGAGGGCTATGACCACTACGAGGACATGATCACCGGCCTCACCAACGTCTTCGAGCTCTGCGAGAACGCCGCTCAGCACTGCAAGAAGCTCGCCAAGAAGTTCGCCGAGGACTTCAAGGACGACAAGATGATCTACTTCATGGCTTCCGGTGCCTCCGAGAAGATGGCTTACTCTAACGCCGCCTTCCTGTTCACCGAGATGCAGTGGATCGACGCCGCTGCCTACAACACCGGCGAGTACTTCCATGGCCCGTTCGAGGTTTCCACCGAGGGTAAGCCCTACGTCTTCCTCATGTCCGATGGCGCTACCCGTCCGATGGACGCCCGCGCCCTCACCTTCCTTAAGCGCATGGGCGCCAAGGTCGCTCTGATCGACTCCAAGGACTACGGCCTGGCCGACGCCGTGCCCGCGAGCGTCGTCACCTACTTCAACCCGCTGCTGCACCTCGCCGTTATGCGCGAGTACGGCAACCAGATCGCCGAGGCCCGTCAGCACCCGCTGACCATGCGTCGCTACATGTGGAAGCTTTCCTACTAATCACAAGTAAGTAGACCTTACGGGTTGATTGAGAGGGGATGGGGTTTGCGCCCCATCCCCTTTTTTCTTTGGGGGCGTGTCTGTCGCGCCGCAAAACCCCAGATAAAACCTACCAAAATAAACCTGTCCCTTTTTGGCAGGTGGGAGGAGATGCGTATGATCAAGGCAGTGCTGTTTGACATGGACGGCGTGCTGGTCGATACCGAGTGGTTCTACAACCGTCGTCGCGTGGCGTTTATGGAGGAGAAGGGCTTCCACTTTGACGAGATTCCCGATCTTTCGGGGTCTAACGAGCCCGCCATTTGGGAGGCGCTGGTGCCCGACGATGTTGAGCTGCGCGAGCGCCTGCGCGTGGAGTACAAGCAGGTCTACAGCCCGGACCACCCCGTTCCGTATGCCGAGCTGCTCAACGAGCAGACGGAGCCGGTGATGCGCAAGCTGCACGAGCGCGGCGTGAAGTGTGCCATCGCGAGCTCGTCCTATCGCGAGCTCATTGACGAGCTGGTGGAGATTGCCGGTATCGCCGACGTGCTGGACTACACCATCAGTGGTCACGAGTGCAGCGCGTTTAAGCCCGACCCCGAGATCTACCTGCGCGCCATGGAGGCGCTGGGGGTGGAGCCTGCCGAGTGCCTGGTTATCGAGGATTCGCCTTTGGGCATCGAGGCCGGCAAGCGCTCCGGCGCCCGCGTCCTGGCACTGCGTCCGCACGAGGGCGTCAACCTCGATCAATCGCGAGCCGATGCCGTTATCGATAATTTGACTGACATCCTATCTGCCATCTAGCAGCAAACCACCACAAAGGGGACAGGCACCTTTGTGGTGGTTTTTATTGGGGCGACGTTTTTTGAAGGCAGTCGACGCCAAAACCACCACGAAGGTGCCTGTCCCCTTTGTGGTGGTCCATGCTACAATCGCGGGCACGCCCCACAACTACATCTGCCTTCGAAGGGAGCCTACGTGGCGAACGCCATCGATCAGCTCACGGACCGAGTGCTCGTGCTCGGCCGCCTCACCATCGTCCGCCGCGCCATTACTGCCGTGGCGGTCACCATTTCCGCCGTTCTTCAGACATTTCTGATCCAGGCGTTCATTCAGCCCGCCGACCTGCTTCCGAGCGGTCTTACCGGCGTCGCGGTCCTACTCGATCGCGTTACCTCGCTGGGCGGCGTTCACATCGACATCTCGCTCGGTATGCTTGCGCTCAACATCCCCGTGGCGCTCCTATGCTGGAGCGGCATTAGCAAACGCTTCGTCATCTTCTCGATGATGCAGGTCGTGCTTTCATCGCTGTTCCTCAACGTCTTTCACTTCGCTCCGTTTTTGGGCGACAAGATCATGCTCATCATTTTTGGCGGCGTGGTCTCGGGTCTGGGCGCTGCCATCGCGCTCAAGTCCGGCGCATCCACCGGCGGCACCGACTTTATCGCGCTGTGGGTCTCCAACCACACGGGCAAGACCATCTGGGGCGTCATCTTTGGTTTCAACTGCTTTATCCTGGCGATCTTTGGTTTTATGTTTGGCTGGGACAAGGCAGCGTACTCCATCGTGTTCCAGTTTATTTCGACCAAGACCATTGACAGCTTCTATCGTCGCTACGACCGCGTGACGCTGCAGATTACGACGCACAAGGCGGACGAGGTCATGACCGCCTATGTTGACCATTTTCAGCACGGCATTAGCTGTGCCGAGGTCATCGGCGGATACAGCCGCGAAAAGATGTACCTGCTGCACGCCGTTGTCTCAACCTACGAGAGCCAGGACATTATCAAGCTGGTGTGCGACATTGATCCCGGCGCCGTGATCAATGTGTTCCACACGCTCAACTTTGTGGGCGGCTGGTGGGGCGGTCATGTCGACGAGCCCATGCCCACGGCCGTACCTGATCCCGACAAGCCCGCGCGCATGGCCAGCAGGCAGGCGCGCCTCAGCGAGCAGGACAGCCTGCAGCAGGACGACGGCAGGTAGGGTATTGGCATTTTGCCGCCCTGGCGCAACCCTTCCGTATGAGTCCCTCGAAAGCCTCGCTGCTTTCGAGGGACTTTCGTTTTCCCAGATAAAACCTACCAAAATGAAGCTGTCGCTTTTTGGTAGGGAGGGTGTATCGTTTTATCATTATGAGGTAACATGAAACTAGACGTTATATACGTATTAGTTATTTCGATATTTCGATAAGAGTGATCAGATATGCCCGCGCCCAAAAATGCACCGCTTTACCAGCAGATTTACGACGAAATCAAGGATGCGATCGAGAAAGGTGTTTATGCGCCCAAGGAGCGTATTCCGTCCGAGCTTGAGCTAGCCGAGCAGTACGACGTGAGCCGCATTACGGTGCGCCGCGCCGTCGAGGAGCTGTGCTCCGATGGCTACCTGGTTAAGCAGCAGGGCCGTGGTACCTTTGTCTCCACGCCGCACATCAATCGTCAGTTCCACGCTTCGACGCTGCAGACGTTTACCGCGCTGTGTGCCAGCAACGGCATGAAGGCGGGCGCGCATGTGGTCGATCGCCAGATTGTGCCGGCACGTCAAAACGAGATGGAGTTCTTTGGCCTGCAAAAGGACGCGCTGCTGCTGCATATTAAGCGTGTGCGTACAGCCGACGGCGAGCCCATCTTTGAGGAGAACATCTTTGTGCCGTTTGACGCCTACCGTGAGCTGTTGACGGCCGATCTTGAGGACAAGTCGATTTTTGCCGAGGTCGAGCGTGTTGGCGGAACGCCGATTGTCTCGGTTGGCTACCGCACGGTCGAGGCCGTTCG
>CABQKL010000101.1 GCA_902464645.1 uncultured Collinsella sp. | reverse complement strand
GCCGCGCCCTGGTGCACGAGTACATGGGCATGCAGCTGCGCGACAACGTGAAGGCACGCAGCCTGACGAGTGACGGCACCTGGGTTCCGGTTGAGCGCAAAGAGGACGAGAAGCCCTTCAACTCGCAGGAAGCTCTGCTGGAGCGCGCGTATCGCAACGCCGAAGCCGACACCGAGGCAGAACCCGCGCTCGCATCCCAGCCTGAGCCCGAGCCGCAGCCGGCCGCTCCCGAGGTCCAGAAGGTCCGAGCGACCGTTATCGAGCCCGAACCCGCTCCCGCAGCCCAACCTCAGGCACCCACAACAACCCCCGAGAGCAACGCGCGTCACAAGAAGCCCGCTGGCAAAGCCAAGGCCATCGAGCGCCATCGCCCCGGCCGCGTGCGCATGGGCTTGGGTCTGATCGGCCTAGGCCTTAAGACGCTCATTACCGGCAAGACGAAATAGACGTTTGTAGAAGCGCCCCGTATTTGAGGAATGCCCCAGATACGGGGTGCTTTTCCCTGCTACCATGGTTGCGGACAAATCCGCGAATGACAGGCAGGAATATGAAGCTCACCATAGAATCGATGACGTACGGCGCCGACGGTCTGGCACATGCCGACAACGGCAAGGCCACATTTGTGCAAGGCGCCGTGACGGGCGACACCGTCGAAGCCGAGATCGTGCAGGACGGCAAGTCGTTTATGCGCGCCCGCACGACCGAGATTCTGGAGCCAAGCCCCGATCGCATTCAACCGCCCTGCCCCTTCGTGGGCATCTGCGGCGGTTGTTCGTGGGGCAATCTCTCGCGCGCAGCTCAGCTTGCCGCCAAAGAGCAAAACCTGCGCTCCACGCTCGAGCGCATTGGCAAGTTCACCCCCGAGCAGGTCAACGAACTTGTCCAGCCCATCCGCCACACCAAGGACGACTGGGGCTACCGCAATAAGATTGAGCTGGAGCCCACTCTCGTTAACGGCCGTGTTCGCCTTGGCATGCACGGCGTCGACCCCAGCAAGATCGTGACCGTCGATTCGTGTCCGCTGTTCGATAAGCGTTTTCCCAAGGCACTCAAGTCAGTCGTCGGCGCGCTCAACTATCTGAGCGGCAGCCACGACCTGGGTCTGGAACGTGTGGGCATTCGCGCCTCGCGTCGCACCAAGGCACTCGAGGTCGCGCTTTGGACGCCCACAGGCTCCTTCCCGCGCTCGCAGGTCTCGCGCGTGCTGGCAGACGCCGTACACCCCACGAGCGTCGTGCGCGTCATGAGCAAGGGCGAGAAGAAAGCCCGCCGTGTCTCCAAGGTAGAGATGCTCGCCGGCGAGGGCTCGTGGACCGAGAACATCGCTGACGGCCAGATGCGCCTGTCCGCCCCATCGTTTTTCCAGGTCAACACCAAGGGTGCCGAGATTTTGATCGAGCTTGTCATGGAGGCGCTCGATCCGCAGGAAGACGAGCTTGCCGTGGACCTGTACTGCGGCGCCGGCACCTTTACCCTGCCGCTCGCCCGCCGCTGCGACTTTGTTGCCGCCGTCGAGGCCTACGGTCCGGCCGTGCGCGACCTGCGCCGTAACCTCGAGATCAACAAGCTCGACAACGTCGACGTCATCGGCGGCGATGCCGTGCGCGAGTTCCCCGACCAGGATGCCGATGTCCTGGTGGTCGACCCGCCGCGTGCAGGTCTGGCGCCCGAGGCCATCGACCTCATCGCCAGCACGAGTGCGCGCGATGTCGCCTATGTGAGCTGCGACCCTGCCACCCTGGCACGCGACCTTAAGCGCTTTGTCGAGGAAGGCACCTTCTCCCCCGTCAAGATCACACCGGTCGACCTGTTCCCGCAAACCTTCCACTGCGAGACCGTCGTCCACCTTAGGCGCAACTAGACTGTTTGCCAAAGACCACGCCCGATGATTTTTCTGAGACGGGGATTAAATAATCAATTTGTACCGAATGATTATTTAATCCCCGTCCCTTTTTAAACATTGGGAAATCGAGCGTGGCAAGCGCATGTCTTCGGGGTATAAGACGGCTAATTGTATGCCGCTTTTTGAAAGGAACCCTCATGCCCAGCGTTGCCGTTCTCGCCGCCGATGGCTTTGAAACGATTGAATGCCTGACCATGGTCGACGTCATGCGTCGCGGCGGCGTGCGCGCCACGCTCGTCTCGATCATGCCCACGCGCGAGGTCGTGAGCTCGCTGCAGATTCCCGTGACCTGCGATGCGCTCTTTGACGAAATCAACTTTGACGAGTACGACTGCGTTGTGCTGCCCGGCGGCCTGCCCGGAGCCACCAACCTGCGCGCCGACCAGCGCGTCTGCGACGTAGTCTGCGAGTTCGCCGCGACCAAGCACGTTGCCGCCATCTGCGCCGCCCCGTTTATCCTGGGCGAGCTTGGCCTGCTCGAGGGACGCCGCGCCACGTGCTTCCCCGGCTTTGAGAAGAGCTTCCCCGAGGGAGCTTATACCGGCGAGAAGGTCACGCAAGACGGCAATATCATCACTGCCAGCGGCATGGCACAGTCACTCCCCTTTGCCTTGGAGCTGCTGCGCACGCTCGCCGGCGACAAGGCCGTCGAGAAGGTCGCCGAGGGCATCCAACTATGATTTTGGCTTCGCAATCGCCGCGCCGCATAGAGCTGATGCGCGAGGCGGGCTACAACATTCGCGTGATTCCCGCGGATATCGACGAAACGCCCTTTGATGGCGAAGCTCCGCTTACGCTCGTCGAGCGCTTGGCGCGTGCCAAAGCCGCTGCCGTCGCCGCCGAGCATGCCGAACCCAATGAGCTGACCGTCGCGGCCGATACCATCGTCACCTTCGATGGCATGATTTTGGGTAAGCCGGCAAACGAAGACGAGGCGCGCACCATGCTCCGCGAGCTTTCGGGCCGCACGCACCAGGTGGCGACCGGCGTCTGCATCGTTAAAGCCGGCGACGCTACAGCTCCGCATGCCGCCGAGAGCCTGTCGTTTGTCGATGTGACCGACGTGACGTTCTATGAGCTTACCGAGAAGCAGACCGAGCGCTATGTCGCCTCCGGCGAGCCCATGGACAAGGCCGGAGCCTACGGCATCCAGGGCACAGGCGGCCGCATGCTCGTGCACGACATTTCGGGTGACTTCTACAACGTGGTGGGCTTGCCCATCGCTCGCGTCGCACGCGCGATTCAAAAACTCTCGTAATTGCATCTGGCGCTGGGTATCCCCCAGCGCCTACAATTTTGCCGTACCGTACGGATCCCGACCGGGCATAAGGCCCGGCGGAAAACCGATAGGAGAAAATATGGACACGCTGCTCGAAGCCATCGATGTTTGCAATGTCGATGGCTTTTGCTTTGGCAACTATACGGACGAGGAGGCTGGCACCGGCTGTACCGTAATCGTGGCGCCCGAGGGTGCCACTGGTGGCGTTGACGTACGCGGTGGCGCCCCCGCTTCGCGCGAGACCGATTTGCTGCGTCCCGAGAACACCGTCGACAAGGTCCACGCCGTCTGCCTTTCGGGCGGATCGGCCTTTGGCCTCGAAGCCGCAAGCGGCGTCGCCCGCGAGCTTGAGAGCCGCGGCATCGGCCTTCCCGTCGGCCCCACGCAGGTGCCTATCGTGTGCTCCAGCTGCATCTTCGACCTCGCCTTTGGCGACCCCACCGTGCGCCCCGACATCGAGGCCGGTGCCGCCGCAGTGCGCGAGGCGCTCGACCACACCCCTGCCTCGCTCGAGCAGGGCAACGTGGGCGCCGGCACCGGCGCCACCGTAGGCAAGCTCATGGGACCTGCCACCTGCATGAAGGCCGGCCTCGGAGCTGCCGCCGTGGCGCTCGGCCCCGTCAAGGTGGGCGCCGTGGTCTCGGTCAACGCCTGTGGCAACGTTGTCGACCCGACCACTGGCGAATGGGTCGCCGGCATGCGCGCCGCAGCCGATAGCGACCAGATCGTCGACATGGAGCTCGCCGCCTTTGCCGCCGCAGGCTCTATGCAGATGCCGCTCGACCGCACCAACACCACCATCAGCTGTATCGTCACCAACGTGGAGCTCACCAAGGCCCAGGCCACCAAAGTCTCTCAGATGGCCGCAGACGCCTACGCGCACGCCATCCGCCCCACACACACCACCAACGACGGCGACACCATCTACACCCTTGCCAGCGGCAAACTGGGAGCCCAGGCAAGCGCCGCCGTTCCCCTAGACCTGCTGGGCATGCTCGCCGTAAGGGCCCTAGAAGCTGCCATCGTAAACGGAGCCAAAACCGCCAAAACCTCCCACGGCATCCCCGGCGCCGCGAAGTAAACTAGCTCGTCCGGTTGCCCGGTGGGTCTTGGTTATGTTTGCTGCTCTACAGTCCTGGCTCGCACGAAGAGCACATTAAGTGCTCTTCGGCTCGTGCGGAACTCGCGACAAACATAACCAAGACCCACCGGGCAACCTACTCAACTAAATCCCTTTCAGCCCAGGCCCCTGTGTACCGCGCGTCTAAGATCTTCAAATTCAGGTTGCTGACATAAAGCGAGACATAGCAGAGGACCCCTGGTCCTTAACTTGATACGAGTTCCGCACGCAAAGGAGGCGCCAGTGGCGCCTCCGTCTTGCGCAGGACTGTTCGAAGTAGCAAGTTAAGGACCAGGGGTCCCCGTTACCCGAGCGCTTCTGTGCTAGTTGAATTTGAAGATCTTTGAGGCAAGACGGTATAGGCCGAGTGTGGTTTTGTCACCAGCCCGACCGCGCAGGTTGGTGAAGAAGCCGACCACACCGTAGCGTGCACGACGATACATACGCTCGTCATAGGCCTTTAAATCACTCCACAACGTCTTCAGGCGCTCGTCGGCACAATCCTCGTCGGAAAGCTTAGTAAGCACCGAGCAGATTGCCATCATCATGGTGAAATAGCCCATCATGTACGAGCGCAGACGCGACGACTCGACATCGCTGTACAGGTGGAACGACTCCATCATGATGCGCGTCACGCGGAACTGCTGGTCCAGACGCTTGACCATCGTGGCCTCGTTGACGCTCTGGCCCTCGCGACCGATAAAGTAGCGATAGAGGTCGATGTCGGCATAGTACATGGTCTTGCAGCGCGGCAGCGGCACGTAGGCGTAGATGTTGTCTACATAGAACGTGTGCGGCGGCATAGGCAGATTGGACGCGCGCAGCACATCCGTGCGATAGCACAGGCTGTGCATGAGCAGATTCTGGTCCAGACGGAAATGACCAATCTGGTCCCAGGTAAAGATCTTTTTTCGCGGCAGGGCAAACTTGTAGCCAATAGCGGTGTGCGTACCCTCGTAAACCTTCTCGTACACATAGTTCGAGATAAAGAGGTCGACGCGCTGGTCGCGCTCCTCAAAACCGCGAAGAATCGAAAGCATGGTCGACAGGGCTGCGCCATCGAGCCAGTCGTCCGAGTCGACAACCTTGTAGTAGGTGCCCTGTGCCTCGCGCAAGCCCGAAAGGACGGCAATGCCGTGGCCGCCGTTCTCCTGATGCACCGCGCGGATGATTCCGGGGTAACGCGTCTCCCACTCATCGGCCTTGGCCGCCGTCTCGTCCTTGGAACCGTCATCGACGATGATGATCTCGATATCGGTGGCGTAATTGCTCCCCTCCAGAATGGAGGTGATGCAATGGTCCATGTCCTTGGCGGCATTATACGAGGGAATACCGAATGATATGACTTTATGCATGGCAGGCGATAATCTCATCCGAAAGATCGAGGGCGGAGTTGGTCACGGCATCCATATCGTAGTAACGATACTCAGCCAGGCGACCCACCGGGTGGAAGTTCGTCAGGTTCTGAACGCGCTCAAGATAGCGCTCATAGAGCTCACGGTTCTCGGGCTCCAGAATGGCGTAATAGGGCGTCTCGCCCGAGCCGGGCGTATAGGCCTTGGAATACTCCTTCATGATGGTGGTCTTGCCGGGCAGGACCTGGCCAGTCATGTTCTTGAACTCGGTGATACGCGTGTAATCCTCGCTCGTGGTGTAGTTGACGGTACCCACGGGCTGGAACTGGTCCATATCGAGCGTCTCGAACTTCATGTCGAGCGTACGGTACGGCAGAGCGCCCAGGTCGAGGTTGAACAGCTCGTCGAGCGGACCGGTGTAGACGATCTCGCCGCCATAGACCTTACCGTCGATCTTGACGGTGGTTTCGTCGATCTCGAAGAGGTCGCGGGCGTCCACGTCGCAGAACACATCAATCAGATCGTGGTCGAGCATGTGCTCGAACAGCGCGGTATAGCCGTCCTGCGGCATACCCTGGAAGGGAGCCTGCGGGAAGTAGCGGTCATCATCGCCCACAAAAACGGGAACGCGGCCGG
>CABQKL010000100.1 GCA_902464645.1 uncultured Collinsella sp. | reverse complement strand
GCGCGGCGCAGGTTGCGACCGTACTGATAGCCATCGATGCACAGACAGTGATCGTAGCCACGGGCCTGCTTAATCTGCGGATCGTCGGCCTCCATGCCGGGAGCGACGGGGCGCAGCTCGCGAAAGTCAAACGGCGTTCCCTCGACCGGAGCAATCTCGCCGGTGGGGATGTTCTGCTCGTTAATGGGCAGGTAGTGAGCAGCGTTAGCAACAAAGAAGTGCTCACAGTCCATGCCGGCGTTATGACCGGCAAGGTTAAAGTACGTGTGGTTGGTCATGGACACGTAGGTGGCACGGTCGCTCTCGCAGCCATACTCGATACGAAAGACGCCGGTGCGCGTCACGGTGAACACGGCTGTAAAGGTGCGGTTGCCGGGAAGACCCAGCTCGCCATCCTCAAGCGAGGTGGTCATGCGCACGGCATTGTGGACCTCGTCGAGCTCAACATCCCATACGCGCTTGTGCAGGCCGTGCTCAAGATCGCTGTGCAGGTTGTTGACGCCTTCGTTGGCCGGCATATGCCAGTCCGTGCCGTCGATGGTGATTGTGGCGCCCGCGGTGCGGTTTGCCACGGGGCCGATGGTCGCGCCAAAGCAGGCGGGGTTGTCAAAGTAATCCTCGAGCTTATCGAAGCCCAGCACCACATCGCGCACGTTGCCGGGAATGTCGGGCACATCGATACCCAGCACGGTGGCGCCATAGTCCATAATGCGAACGCAGATCTCGGGCCCGTTGAGGGTGTAACGATGAACGGGGGTACCGCACGGCGCGGTGCCGAAAAGCTCGGAAGTGATCATTTGGTTCCTAACATCGAGGTATTTCCGACAAACTGTAGCGCGAACAGGCGAGATTATCACTACACCCCACTAAAGCAGGGGGTATTTTTCTCAAAAAAGTGATGATTAGAGCTGTGCGGGCGTTCATTTTTGACGCGCGCGGGTCTGATACAATTTGTTCGTTATTGTTTGAATTGACGTGAGCGTGGAACAGCGAGGACTCATCGTGATTAAAGCGGAGCGACAGGATAAGGTTCGGCAGCTGCTCGAGGAACAGGGAACGGTCTCGGTTAAAGAGATTTCCGATGCGTTAGGCGTCTCGGATATGACGATTCGACGCGATCTTGAGGAGCTTGCGAGCCTAGGCGAGATCGAGCGCGTGCACGGCGGCGCCCGTAGTGCGCAAGGTCGTCCACACGCTATGTTGCGCCATGAGTATTCGCACAGCGAAAAGCGCACTAAGCATGCCGAGGAAAAGCTGCAGATTGCGCGCCGTGCTGTGGAGCTTATCGAGGAAGGCTCGACCATCTTTTTGGGTACGGGCACCACGGTTGAGAAGATGGCCTCGATGCTGCCAGCGTTTCGCCTGCGTATCGTGACCAATTCGCTTTCGGTGTTTAACCTGCTCGAGGCGCGCGAAGACTGCGACCTGTGCCTCGTGGGCGGTATGTACCGTCGCCGCACCGCCGCTTTTGTGGGACCAACGGCCGAGGATACCCTGCGCGCGCTGGGCATCGATGCGGCGTTTATCGGCGCCAACGGCATTCTGGATGGCGACGTGTCTACGTCCAACATGGACGAGGGCCGTATCCAGCAGCTCGCTTTTAGCAAGGCAGACTCGCGCTATCTGATCGCCGACTCCAGCAAGATCGGCAAGCGCGACTTTTACACCTTCTGCCGCCTGGACAACCTGGACGCTGTAGTATGCGAGCCGAGTATTACCGCTGAGGACCGCGCCGCCATCGAGGAACACACGCAGGTCATCTGCTAGCTAGCGCTGCAGACGATACTTCTGCCCCCTGCCGGCGCGGGGATTATCGCTTCACAATGACACGCAAATGCGCTCGGGCCAAGTATTCAGCTTGTGGGCTAGACCAGGCGGGCGTAGTCCTGTGACTGATGAAAGATGTGGGCGATATAGATTGTTTCGTGCTCAAACTTGTATAGACACACGTAGTTGTTGACGGGAAACGATCGGTAATTACGTGCCGCCAGCTCTTGCATGTGCGAGAGGGGGCGTAAAAGCGGCTGCTCGCGAAGCAGGTCAAGCTGATATTCAAACTCAGCGACAAAGTTGCCTGCTGCACGCGGATTCTTGAGGATTTGAGCAAGGTATCCGACAATACTCTCGTACTCATATCGCGCGCTTCTGAGGATTACGACGTTATAGGTCATATTTGTCTCGTATCGAAGCCGCGAAGGATTCGTAGTCGCTGTAGTCGCCTTGCGATATTTCGTCTTCTGCCAACATCATACGAGACAGCAGTTTTGCCTTGGCGATTTCTTCTTGCATGAGGCGATACTGGTCGCTGCTGATGCAGTGCATGGCCTCGTAGCCGTTCTTAGTTACGGTGACGTCGCGCTCAGACTCAACAAGCGTGGTGAATGCAGCAGTGTCCTTCATATCTCGGACGGGCACACAAGCTGACATGGGTACCTCCTTTGCGTTGGGACACAATTGTACCACGGTATATTAAAACGTCGGCGTCGTCGAATTATCTCAATCTGTAACAGTTGGGAGTAGAAAACCGGGTTAGATGTTACAGATCGAGATATTCTGCTTCGGGCTACCCGTTTGTCTCGATCTGTAACAGGTAGACGTGAAAAAACGGGCTACGTGTTACAGATTGAGATTTTCAAGTTCGGGCCGCGCGTTTGTCTTGATCTGTAACAGGTAGGACCAAAAATCCCTGCTAGATGTTACAGATCGAGACAAACGGCCTGCTCGGGCCGAGCCAAAACAAAAAAGGCCGCATGCGAACCCGTGGAGGGATTCGCATGCGGGCGACAGGGGGTATGCGGCAAAAGTTAGGCCATGAGCAGGCCGGTCTCCGCGACGTTCTTGTACCAGTACGCGCTCGCCTTGGGATAGCGCTTCTGGGTCTCAAAGTCGATGTAGAACAGGCCGTAGCGCTTGTTATAGCCGTTGGTCCAGGAGAACTGGTCCTGCAGCGACCACACAAAGTAGCCGTCGACGTTCACGCCGCCGTCGATTGCCTTGAGGATCCACGCGAGATGCTGACGCATGTAGTCGATGCGAGGGGCGTCGTCGATAAAGCCGTCCTCGAAGTCGTCCTTATAGCCCATGCCGTTCTCGGTGATGTAGATCTTCTTATAGTTGGGGTAATCGTTCTTAATACGGAGCAGCAGATCGTACAGGCCCTCGGGATAGATAATCCAGTCCCAATCGGTGGTGGGTACGCCCTCGCGCACGCATGACTCACCAACGCCCTTGAGGAACCAGCGCGAGGAGCCCTTGTCGCCAGTGCCATTGTGGTTGATGTCGTTTTCGCCCTCGGCGGCACGCAGGAACTGACACTTGTAGGTGTTGACGCCCAGGCAGTCGTTGTAGGGGAGCGCGGCGGTCAGCGCGGCGATGTCCTCGTCACGGACGTCGAGCTCGCCGCCGGCGATATGGGCCAGCTTGGTCGCAGCCTCCATGGTGTCGGCTGCATAGTGGCCGCGGAAGGTGGCGTCGAGTACCCAGCGGTTGTTGATGACGTCGGCCATGCGAGCTGCCTCACAGTCGGCGGCGTTGTTGGGGTCGAGGGGATACTTGGGCTCCAGGTTCTGGACAATGCCGATCTCGCCCTCAAAGCCGCCCTCATGGAAGGCGACGACAGCCTTGGCGTGGGCCACCATCATGTTGTGCATGAGCTGGAAGGCCTTGTCCAGGCGGTACTTCTCGCCGTGCGGCCAGTTGCCGACGATAAAGCTGCCCTCGGCGGTTGCGGGAATCTCGTTAAAGGTAAACCAGTGCTTGACCTCGGTGAACTCGGCAAAGCAGAACTTGGCGTACTCGACAAAGGCGTCGATCGTCGTGCGCGTCAGGAAGCCCTCGCCGCCGTTCTGGTAAAAGGCCTCGGGCGTGTCAAAGTGATCGAGCGTGACATAGGGGATAACGCCAGCTTTGTTGCAAGTGGCGAAAAGCTCGTGATAGAAAGCGACGCCCTCGGGGTTAATCTCGCCGG
This sequence comes from uncultured Collinsella sp., assembly GCA_902464645.1. GTDB lineage: Bacteria > Actinomycetota > Coriobacteriia > Coriobacteriales > Coriobacteriaceae > Collinsella. The sequence continues at coordinate 2,368 of CABQKL010000100.1, read as the reverse complement.
TGCCACTGGGGAAGATACGGCTCCAAGCGATGGAGACACGAATACCGTTAATGCCGAAACGCTGGCACAGGTCGATATCGACCGGATACTTGTTGTAGAAATCGCTTGCGGGGTCGGGGGAGAAGCGACCCTGAGCAGCCAGGAAATCGTCCCAGGGCACTTTGCCCTTGCCGTGCGTGCGGGTCTCGCCCTCAACCTGGTAAGCGGCGGTGGCGCCGCCAAATACAAAGCCGTCGGGGAACTGCATGGGGTTGGTCATGAGTCATCCTTTCTGTGGGATACGAATAGGGAGAGGTGCCCGAACTGGGGATTCGGGCACCAACAGAGGGAGGTAACTAGTCGAGGTTCTCGCGGAGCCACTTGATGGCGCCAGCGGGGTCACGGGTAAGGTCGATATATTCCTTACCGCGCGGGGCGAGCAGCTTAATGCCCAGACGATCGGTGTCGGCCTTCATGTCGTTGTAGTAGCTACGGACCTGCGGGGCAAGCACGATAACGTCGTACTGATCCATGATGGCAGTGTGCTGACCATAGGCGCCTGCGGAGGAAGCAATATTCTCTCCGGTCTGTGCGGCACCTTCCTTGATGGCGTTGGCAAGCATGGCAGAGGTGCCGGCGCCGGCGCACAGGACGAGGACCTTCAGGCCGTCGACATCCTTCTTGGCGGATGCGTCGGCGGCAGGCTCGGGCTGATCGGCGACAGGCTTGCTGTCGGTAGCAGCGGCGGTCGTCTCGACGGAAGCGGTAGTCTGCTCGACAGCGGGCGCAGAGGCGTTGGGGGCGATGACGGCAGCACCATCGGACTCAAGACCCAGCTCGGCGGCGCGCTCGGCCTCCTGGTCGCAGAGCAGCTTATCGTATGCCTTCAAGAACGGCAGGTAGATGATGGCGTCCAGCAAGATGATGATCGCGACAAATACCAGGGCAATAAGCTGGAAGTTCGTGGTGATGAAGATGCCGATGGGGGCAGGGGTAGCCCAAGGCACCACGAAGGAGAAGCCGTTCATGCCCACGTTATCGATAAAGAACTTGGCAACACTCACGTTGACGCAGCCGGCGGCAACAAAGGGGATGAGCATGTAGGGGTTAAGGATCATCGGCGCGCCAAAGAGCAGCGGCTCGTTGACAGCAAAGGCAACAGGAACAATCGAGGCCTTACCGACGGCTTTGAGCTGCTTGGACTTCATAAAGAGAATCAGCAGAAGCGGCACGATGAACGTGGCGCCGGTGCCGCCGAACTCACCCACGAGCGACATGTTAAAGGTGAGGGAGTGGGCGGGGTGGCCGCCTGCCAGCAGAACCTGCAGGTTCTCGGCCTGGTTGGCAAGACGGATGGGGTCGATGCCCGGCTGGACGATCGAGGGGCCGTGGACGCCGATGAACCAGAAGAACGCGGTGGCTGCCTGGATAAGGATAAGGCCAGGATAGGTTTCTGCAGCGGTAAAGAGCGGGGAAAGCAGTTTAATAAGCAGCTCAGAGAACGGAACACCCATGAGGTTGCGCACGACGATATCGATGATGCCGCAGATGATGACAGCGCCACCGAAGGGGATGATGTCACGGAAGTTCTGAGCGATGGCGCCCGGGACCTCCTTGGGCAGCTTAATGGTCAGATCGCGCGAGACGCAGAATTTATAGACCCACACCGTAATGAACGCGGCGATATAGGCCGAGAACAGACCGCGCGTGCCCATGCTGGTGCAATCGAAGACCGAAAGCTCGGAGCCGTCGAGCTTGGTGGTGAACTGCGTAACAGCGAGCAGCAGCATGCTGCACTGGGCGGCAACCATGGTGGAGCCGTCGTTGAGCACTTTGCCGGCGGGCATGCGACGGTTCATGGAAGCCGTAAAGTTCTTGGCAGTGGTGCCGGCGACCATGATGCCCATGACGCCCATGGTGAAGTTGTACAGCTTGTTGCACCAGTCGATGAGCGGCTGGGGCAGCGTGATGCCAACTACGCCAGGAAGGGTGGCAATCAGCAGGAAGATCGAAGAGGTGAGGACGATGGGCATGCACCCAAGGAATCCGTCCTTAATGGCCTGGAGGTAGACGTTCCTCGAGATCTTCTCAAAGAACGGTTGATGCTTTTCGAGCATCTTTACGATGGCGTCCATAGAGCTCCTTTGCTGCTCGATGCGCGATGCATGTGGATGGAACTGGTCGTCGATGGATGGTCAGGACTGCCCGGAAACCTTCCTGTATAAGGAAGGCATTGCGAAATGACAACGTTGTCATTTCGTTAATGACAACGTAAGACATTTTTGGAAGAGCAACAAGGATATACGGGTGAGCGGTCGATATTGTCCGGTAAACGGTTGATTTATCAGTCAGGCAGGTAGTGTATGCTAGAACGCAAAAAACAAGCGAT
>CABQKL010000099.1 GCA_902464645.1 uncultured Collinsella sp. | reverse complement strand
GAACAAGACAACCGCGTTATACTATCCCCCACATATGCGGGCATCGCCAAGTGGTAAGGCATCAGCTTCCCAAGCTGACACTCGCGGGTTCGAGTCCCGTTGCCCGCTCCAGTTAAAAGCATGAGCACGGCACCATCACGGTGCCGTGCTTTTTTTAATAAAGTGCCGGGACTCGAACCCGCCAGGGTGCGAGCGTAAAGCAAACGCGAAGCGTTTGTAGCGAGCAGGCGAAGGCGCCGACAGGTGCCTGAAGCCGGTGCGGATTTGCGAAGCAAATACGCGGACGTCCCGTTGCCCGCTCCACCGGGCACGGGGGACCTTGGGGACGTCGGGTCCAACCCGCTTTGCCCGTGCATGCGCGCGGACCGGGTCCGGCGACCGCGGCTGGTGCGGATTTGCGAAGCAAATGCGCAGACGTCCCCATGACCGCTCTTGCGGCAAAATGTTAGGTTAATGCCTACTGCCCATTCTTGCACCTGCGCACGGTACAATGGTTGAGTTACGACCAACGTGCCAATAACCAAAAAGGAGCCGCTATGATCGATCGCTATACCCGCCCGGAGATGGGACACATCTTCTCCCTCGAGAACAAGTACGCCATTTGGCAGGAGATTGAGGTCCTGGCCTGCGAGGCTCAGGCGGAGCTCGGCAAGATCGGTATTTCCAAAGAAGAGGCCCAGTGGATTCGCGACCATGCCAACTTTGAGAAGGCGAAGGTTGACGAGATCGAGGAGGTCACGCGCCACGATGTCATCGCCTTCCTGACCAACATGAAGGAGTACATCGACGCCGATGTTCCCGAGGGTGACCCCAAGCCCAGCCGCTGGGTTCACTACGGCATGACCAGCTCCGACCTGGGTGATACGGCTCTGTGCTACCAGCTCACCCAGGCCTGTGACCTGATTATCGAGGACGTCAAGAAGCTCGGCGAGATCTGCAAGCGTCGTGCCTTCGAGGAGCGCAACACGCTCTGTGCCGGCCGTACTCATGGCATCCACGCCGAGCCGATGACCTTCGGCATGAAGTTTGGCTCTTGGGCCTGGGAGCTCAAGCGCGATCTGGACCGTCTTGAGGATGCCCGTAAGAATGTTGCCTTCGGTGCCATCTCGGGTGCTGTCGGCACGTACAGCTCCATCGAGCCGTTTGTCGAGGAGTATGTCTGTGAGCACCTGGGCCTGGTTCACGACCCGCTGTCCACGCAGGTCATCAGCCGCGATCACCACGCCTACCTTGCCGGCGTGCTTGCCACTACAGCGGCCACCTGCGAGCGCATCGCGACCGAGGTCCGCAACCTGCAGAAGACCGATACGCTCGAGGCCGAGGAGCCGTTCCGCAAGGGTCAAAAGGGCAGCTCCGCCATGCCGCACAAGCGCAACCCGATCACCATGGAGAAGGTCTGCGGCCTGTCGCGCGTCGTGAAGTCCAACGCCCAGGTCGCCTTCGACAACGTCGCCCTGTGGCACGAGCGCGATATTTCGCACTCCTCCGCCGAGCGCGTCGCCCAGGCCGATAGCTTCATCGCACTCGACCACATGTTCCAGTGCCTCATCCGTGTCATCGACGGCCTGCAGCTGTATCCGGCCCGCATGATGGCCAATCTCAACAAGACCCGTGGCCTCATCTTCTCCTCCAAGGTCCTGCTGGCCCTCGTCGATACGGGCATCACCCGCGAGGACGCCTACGCTATCGTGCAGGAAAACGCCATGGCCACCTGGCATGAGGTGCAGGATTGTGTTTCTGGCCCCACCTTCAAGGAGCGTCTCGAGGCCGATCCGCGCTGCACCGTCAGCCAGGAGAAGCTCGATGAGATCTTTGATCCGTGGGACTTCCTCACCCGCATCGATACGGTCTTCGACCGCCTGGAGCAGCTGAACTTCGAGTAGGGTTAACCTAATTCGACCGCTTGCGGATGCATTTCAACCTTTGGCGTCTTGCCCATTTTGGGTGAGGCGCTTTTTTATTGCCGCATCAGCCCCGGGTATACAATGAAATCCGATTGCTGTTTCGATGAAGGGAGGCGCGTGCCCGGACGCACCAAGCGAGCCGCCATCGTCTCGTTTACGCTCATGCTCCTTGTTGCCGCCTGTGTGGCCGCCCTGACGTATACCGTTCGAAGCAGTTCTTCCTCCTCGAATGAAGCCGACAAAGATCTCCCGGTACTCAAAATCGGCGTTACGGATAACGACCCCTATGTGTATGTCGATACCACGGGCGATTACGCCGGTATCGATATCGACATCGCCCGCGAGGCCTGCAAGCGTGCGGGGATTAAGCCACAGTTTGTCGATATTGACTGGAACGATCGCGACCGGCTGCTCAAAAACGGTGATATCGATTGTCTGTGGTGTGACTATTCGCCCTGTTATCGCGAGGATAAGTATTACTGGACCGAGCCGTATTTAACCGTGACGGTCTCGGTTGCCGCCAAGAAAACGAGTGGCATCAAGTCCTTGGCGCATCTCGATGGAAGCAAGACCATCGCGGTGATTGCGGGCTCGGTGAGCGAACGCCGATTGCTCGCAGGGGATCTGGAAATCTCGCCGGACGTGCAAATCAAATCGTATGGTTCTGCCGAACTCTGCAAAGCCGCCCTCGCCAAAGGGTATGTCGACTGTTGGATGGCGGACGTTCAATCGCTTGATCGACTCGTCACCCAGTATCCCGGCGTTTATCGTGTGTTTGCCGACAACGTTATGACGGTTGACCTGGGCGTTGCATTTGATGTTGCCTATGAGGGAGAGTGCGTCAAAAACCTCAATACCGCGCTGTTCGACATGGATCGAGACGGCACGATAGAGCGCATTGTGGACAATTACAAGGCAGGAGCGACGACGGGCGGGCAAGGAGCGGAATCATGACAAATGACAAGCACCGCTTGCGTCGAAAGATTCTGACCGTCATAGCTGTCGGCGTTATTGTCAGCGCTGTCTTATTAGGCCTGTTGTATGCGGTTGGAACCCATCGCTGCCTCGAAAAAACGCTTGGGTTTGGTCAAGAAACCATGGTGTTTTTGGAAAACGCTTGCGAAAAATATGACCGCAACGAACAGGGGAGAAAAATCGAGACGACGCACGATTTGCTCGCCGCGGTCGAATCGTTTGCGACGTTCCTGTCCTCTGATCGCGTTGATGTCAACGACGATCTTATCGAGCAATTTGTTCATACCGAGAACCTTTCGGGGCTGATGGTCATGGATGCCGACGGTCATATGGCCGCCCACTACGACATCGATGGTCGCGATCCGCTCATGTTGTGGCGAGAGGAGCTGGCATGTTCGTCGGTCGCATCGATGTATCAAGGTTCCAAAGTGTCCTACTCAACTGTCGTCGAGCGCCGTGGTGTTGTTTTTGCCGTCTGTGCTGTTCCGTATGGCGACGGCGTTGCCCTGGCATACCGCTCATTTGTTCCCGATACGGCGGACGACTATTCATATGCCATAGCCGACGTGCTTTCGAACAGCACCTTCCATCAGGGCCCCACGGTGCTTGTTATGGAGGATGCGGAGATTGTCTCATCCAACAGTGCCGATGCTGACATGTCGCTCGCCCGACTCCTCACCAGCGCAGGGGTTGAGTGGAAAGACGACGGCCTGACGCCCATCGAATATCGAGGAGACAAATGGTACGCCGTGCGTGCGGCATATAAGGACTACCGCCTGTTTGCGCTATATCCCAAATCTGAGGTCATGTCTGACAGGATTTCATTTGTCGCCGTCGGCGTTTTGGTGTGCCTTGCGTTTTGGGTCGTGGTGCTGTTGGCTCGGAATATCGTTGACCACCGCAATTTGGTCGAAAAAGATAAACAGCTCGGCATTATCAATGCCATAAGCGCCATCTACGATTCGACCTTCCTTTTGCATCTCGACACCCTCGAGATCGAGGGAATCAATATGTCGCCGGCGATAGCGAAGATATTTGTCGAGCACAACGAGGCATATGACTTTATGGACACGGTCTGCCGGGATATCGTGAGCCCCGAAAGCCGCGAAGCGGTTGTGGGACTCGTAGATATAAGTACGCTTCGTGAACGTATGGAGGGCGTACCGTACTTGGCTGCCGAGGTGCGAGATTGTCGAGGTGCTTGGTACTCGCTACAGGTTGTCCCCCAGCATCGCGATGAGCAAGGCCGGTTGGAGTCGGTCGTCGTGGCGACGCACAACATATCGATGGTCAAGCATGCCGAGGAGCTGTCATACCAAGATAAACTGACGGGGCTTCGCAACCGCAACTATCTTGAATCGCGCGGAGATAGCCTGGTAAACGAGGGCTTGCCAGTGAGCGTGATTATGGTGGACTGCAATTATCTCAAGCGGACCAACGACATCTATGGTCACGAGATGGGGGATGAACTGCTGCGACGGACGGCGTCCGTGCTGCGACGGGTGGCTGGTGCGGATTACCTGCCGATGCGCGTTGGCGGCGACGAGTTTTTGCTGGTCTGTCCCCATACTGACAACGAGTCTGCGCTCGGGCTGGAACAGGATCTTCGTCTCGGTCTTGCCGCGGTAAGCGATGAGGCCCTGACGGTCAGCGCATCGATTGGCGTGGCGACCGTCGAGACGGCTGGAAATACGCTGGCCGATGTATATCGCGTCGCCGATCACAATATGTATCGGGAGAAGCGCATGGTCCACGTACAGGGTGCGGACTGCTAATCTTGCTCCCACTAGTCCAAGCATCGTAGGATGTTGAATCGGTGCTTGCGATAATAAGTCGGTCCAGGCGGGGATAATAGACGTCTGAAATTTCTTTCTGAGAGGGGATCTCAATGATTAGTTTTGACTACAAGCCTCAGGGTGTATGCTCTCGCAATATCCACCTCAATCTTTCCGATGACGGCAGCAAGGTGCTGGGCGTCGAGTTTACCGGCGGCTGCGATGGCAACCTCAAGGCCATCTCCAGGCTGGTCGAAGGCGCTCCCGCCGACCGCGTGATCGAGGTTCTCGCGGGTAATACCTGCGGTATGAAAAAGACCTCTTGCGCCGATCAGCTTACGCGCGCTATTGAGGCCGCACGCGCCGAGATTGCCTAATGGGTATCGTCGATCACATCAAGAACGGAATATCGCGTCGCGGCTTTGTGCTCGGTGGGGCCGCCGCGGGCGCCGCCACGGTGCTTGCCGGTTGCTCGAAAAAAACGGGCACCAGCGATGATGCCGCTGGCGAGCCGCAGGTTATCAAGGATGACTCAAAAATCGTCTCGATTACGGATGAGTACGAGGCCGTCGAAATCGACCTCGAGCCTGCAGCTTCATGGACATTGCCTCTGGGTACGCTGCTGTACTACTGCGATGGCGACTACGCTGCCGCGATGATGGCACCCGCATCGGCGCGGCATGCCAACACGCTCGGTGTGCTCAACTTGGGCGACGGTTCGCTCACGACGCTCATCGAGGATCCCGTCGAAGGTACAGGGTATTCGTTTTACGATGTCCGCGCCGGCGATGGCGTATTTACTTGGGTCGAAATGAACTTTGCAAACGCATCGTGGAAGCTCTATGCGCAAAATACGGCAGGTGCGTCGCTTGTCGGCGATGTAGTCGAGCTCGACCGAGGCGGCAAGGACTACGATCCGCCACTGTTTACGGCGTTCGGATCGTCCGTCATTTGGTACAAGATGCCTGCTGCAGGCGGCAATAAGACAAGTCATGACTCGTATTGCTACCGCCGCTCGCTCGATGAGGCAAAGGCCGAGGCCATTTGGAAGTCAACGGGTCGCTTTGCATCCGCCCCGCGTGTGAGTGACGGCATCTTGACCATCTCCCCGCGTGTGCGCAACGACGAGGGCGTCTACTACGGCATGACGGCGATCGACCTGACGGACGGCAACAATACCAAGAGGGCTCAGTTGGTCCTTCCCTCATCGGTGTCACCCTTCGAGGCCGTGTATATGGGTGACACCTTCGTGTTCTCTATTGAGGCGACGTATAGCGGTGTGGGTAGCCTGGGCAACATGGGCACCTATATCGGTAACGAGGGCGGGCCGTACCTCTTCCTTTCGCGTGAGCCGCTCGCGTGTGCTGCGGGAAGGAAAAATAAATACCTGGTTAAAGTTCAGGCGTCGCATTTTTTGATTGACACTTCGACTAAGACCTACGGCTCGCTTCTGTCGCCCGACCGAGCCTTGGAGTATGGCGATTATCCTGCTACGGCGGGTAAATCGAATACGTTTTTAACCTATGCCACGGTGCGTAATGGCCAAGGAATCCCCGAGACGGTTACCGCCCGCCTGTTCTCTCTTTAGCGCCGAGGGGTTAAAAGGGCGCCAACGGGGGAATAAACGCGTTGTAATTGTGAGTGCCGCCCGCCGAGCCGCCGCACTGTAGCGGTGCTCGGTGGGCATAGGTGCGTTAAAATGGGCTTGTTCTTAGCTAATTGAGACAGGGGGGCCGTGTTAT
>CABQKL010000098.1 GCA_902464645.1 uncultured Collinsella sp. | reverse complement strand
GATTCCACTTCCCCTCCATCTCGTCGAGGTAGCGGTTTGCCTGCTTGGCGCCCGACTCGCGCGGTGACTTCTTCCAGTACTCCGGATCCGGATTGCCCGAATCGTTCATGTAGCCGACCGGTTTGTATCCTCCGCCAAACAGCACGTACCCGGCAAAAGAGAAATCGAACAGAATGGGGAACGAGGGCATCCAGCAGGTGAACTTGTTGCCGCCGATGCCGGGAAACGCCGCGGGGAAATCAAACGGAGTGATCTCTTGGTCCATGGTGGTGGGAATGATGGTGGTCGAGCCCGACTCCGCCTTTGCGGCCGGCGCGGTGACAACGGCCATAGGGGATGAGAGCGTGTAGGTTTTGCCCTGATAGTCGAGGACAAAGCGCAGCTTGCATCCTTCCTCCAGAAGGTTTGACGCTGCATCGAGGAACTTGTCTTCGAGTGTGAACGTCGCCAGATTATTCGCGCCCGATGCGCTGGCCTTGACTTGGCCAATCTGCGTGACGGTTTCGGGTGAGCTGCTCGTGGCGGGCATTACCTTGTTGATGTGCAGCGTTGCCTGTCCACCCTGCGGCAGATGTGCCTGCACGGTAAAGGCGTGCGTGTCGGGTTGGTCGTTTGCTGCTTCGTCCGCTGGCATTGCCATAAACGTGGCGTCGGCGTACTGGATGTCCCATTCGTCGAATGTGAGCTGGCGAAAGTACGGCTCGCCGTCGGAAAGCGGACGTGTGGGTGCGGTAATGGCGGTGCCGCCTTGGACACGCGCGAGGGGAATCTCGACATCGCGGTAGCCTGCCATGCTAATGGAGATGCCGCCGTTAAAGTCGTACGCGTCAAGGAGCGTTGCCTCGTCCACGTAGCCTTCTGAAAGCGGCGCGACCTCAAAGATGGCGGTGCCTTCGTCATCGGTCGTGGCGGTGAGCTGCTTGCCTGCGGCATAGCGCGATGTGAGCGTGACCTGGGCACCCGTGATGGGCGTATTCTTGTTGGCGACGTCGACCACGACCACACCAAACATGGTGCGCGAGAGAACGAGCACCCTGAAGGGGTCTTTTTCGTCGGCATAGGCTTCGGTGGGCGCGAACGGCAATATGAAGGCGTTTGTGCTTCCCGGCACGCGCGGCAACATAATGCTTGCCAGCGAGGACGCTCCGGCAACAAGTAACGAACGGCGATCAAGCATCTTTGGCTCCCATCCCGCAGGTATCGGTGGAAATAATCCAATTTTGCGAGAAGGCGCCACGTGGCGGTAGTGCCGTTCAAGGGTCAAAATGTCCAAATTAATCGAGCGAAGCGCCGGGTTCCGGAACGCGTTCGATGCGCTTGGCAGCCCGGTCGCTAACGCAACATATGCGCGACCAGCTCGGCGCGAGTTCCGATACCAAGTTTGGCATACACTCCTGATAGGCGGTTTTTAACGGTACCCGGCGACACACCCATATGACGAGCGATTTCGGCGTTGGTCCATCCGCGGCAGGCGAGCATGGCCATGGTGAACTCTGTGGTCGTCAGGTCGTCAGCAACGTCCTCGCCCGAATCGGGGTTGTGGATGCGCCGCCAGCCGTAGCTGAATCGATACGTAATCTCGATGATGCGTGCGAAATCGTCAGGATATTGCGATTTTAGGCATGTCTCGATGAGTCCCTGCAAAAGGCCGTGGTGTTCGCCGATGAGCTCGATAAGGCCGTCGGGGCGCGCAATGTCCCAAGCAGCTCCGAAGTGCGTTTTTGCGGCGTCGATGTCCTTGAGGCTCATGCATGCCATGGAAGCTGCCAGGTGCAGGAATAGTTCCGAGATGGGATAGCTTCCCTGTTTCATAATCAGGGCGTTTTCCGCCATGCCTAGGCTGCGGCCATATTCGCCGCGCAGGTACAGGGCATGCGCCATCACGTAGCTGGCGAACAGGCGTAGGCCTTCGGGCAGATGCGCCGCAAGCGGATAAAACTCTTCGGCGGAATACGGGGAAGGCAAGTGCAGCAGGACGCTCGCGGCCGAGGCGAACAGGATATGCGTGGCGTGGACGGCGGGCGATTCCTCGTCAGTTGGCGTATCGAGGATGCCCGCAAGACAACGGCGGGCGTCGGCGATACGGTTGAGCGACAGGCTGGCGTATCCGCAGATAAAGCATGCGGAATAGCGCAGTGCGGAATCGGTGGCGTCAAGATAGGGGCGCGCCGTCTTGGCAGCGAGGGCGGCCTGTCCGCGAAAGTACAGCGCTTCTGCCGTGGCGATGGCGCGCGAATCGGGGTCGGAAATGCCTGCAACCGCAGCGTCAATCTGCCCCGGCACAAAGGCAGTGCACATCAACGGCATGGGAACGCATGGGTAGCCATCGCAGTCCATCTTCCATCTCCCAACAGCTGGCAACAATGCAGCAATTGTACTCCTGTTGCTCGGGACTGGAATTTGTGGGTATCGCCTACGATTATGCCGAACGTATAAAGGAAGAGTCTATTGGCGATGCTCCCAAGGTGGCTACCGAAGCCTAGCTGACCTCGATATTCGGAAAAATTGCCACCCCTGCAAAAAGCTCTGTCGCAGCGGTGGGAAACGCATCTTCTGAGCATTCCGGCGTCTCCAGCCAGCGCCGGACTGCTGCTGTCGCCTGCGCGTTGGCGAGCGAGGCGTGGGGACCGTCCGGCGACTAGCGGTGACGGGAGAGCCCTGCCGCGTGCGGGGGCCTCCATCGGCGTAGACCCATGACCCCCATGGCATCGGAGAAGTCCACCATGGCGTCCAGGACCTTACCGTCCGGCACGTCCAGCCTAGCGGCTCTCTTGATTCCGAGGTCGAAGGGGCGTTGTGCAAGGCATATGGGGCCGAGTGGAAGTGGATCAAAAGAGCGTTACTTGACGTTTCATACATAATGCCAACCGCCCCGCGACATCACGTTCGCAGCGTGCAGGGGCCGGAGAATCTTCGCGATGAGAGTTGACGTCTAATACCTTGCATCGTATGGTATGTATAGCATAGTATATGACGAGAGGAGGTGTGCGGATGGAGGCACAGATGAAGCGCGGCTTCCTGGAGGCCTGCGTGCTCGCGGCCGTCTCCGGCGAGGAGTCCTACGGCTACCAGATAGTGAAGGACGTACCGGCGAGCATGGGGCTCACGGAGTCGACGCTCTACCCGCTGCTCAAGCGCCTGGAGAAGGCCGGGTGCATCACGGCGCGCTCCGCCGAGCACAACGGGCGGCTGCGCCGGTACTACCGCATCACGGACGACGGGCGAGCGCGCATCGAGGAGTTCCTGGCCGAGTGGCCGTCCGTACGGGAGATTTACGCATACGTTGAGGGGGCGCACCATGACGCGCGATGAGTTTCTGGGCCGGCTGGGCGAGCTGCTCGCCTGCCTGCCGGCCGAGCAGGTGGAGGAGACCAAGGCGTTCTATGCGGAGGCCATCGCCGACCGCATGGAGGACGGTATGAGCGAGGAAGAGGCCGTGGCCGCCATGGGCACCCCCGGTGAGGTTGCCGAGGCCACGCTCGACGACCTGCCTGCCGTGCCGCGCGCGATCGCGAGGACGCGCCGGTGCAGCACCGCGCTGCTGTGGGTGCTGACCATCGTGGGCTCCCCGGTGTGGGTGCCGCTGCTCGCCGCCTTCGCCGCCGTGGCCGTCACGGTCTATATCTGCATCTGGGTGCTGGCGCTCTGCGTGTGGATCGTCGCGGCGGCACTCGGCGCCGCTGGGGCGTTGTTGCTCGCGCTCGTGGCGGCGGGCGTGGCCGTCGGTCACGCGCCCTACGCGATCGCGATGCTGGGCTGCGGGCTCGCTTTCGTCGGCGTGGCTCTCCTCGTGGGCGTGGGCGCCTGGGAGGCATCCAAACGGATCGCGCGCCTCTCGGCGCTCTGGGCGAGGAAGGCCGCCTCGCCCTTCTGGAAGGGTAAGGGCGAGAAGGGCGGCGCTGCCGCGCATCTCGCAGCGTAGAAAGGAGTGAGTACCATGACCAGCGCGAAGAAGATCTACCTCGCCGTGGCGGGCGGGCTCGTTGCCGCGGGTGTTGTCCTCGCGGGCATTGGCTTTATCGCTTCGGGCTTCGACCCGGCCGTGTTCACAACCCAAATCGACACGCGCGACAGCACCATCGTGCTCGGCGGCGTCGAGGTGGACGAACACGAGAGTATCCCGTTCATCAGCCAGCTCGCCAATCTGGGCGAGATCGACACCTCCGGCGTCGTGGATCCCGCCGCGCCCTAGGCGCAGCGAGCCCGGGCGCTCTGCCCGCCAAGCTGCGTAAGCCGGCGAAACCCGAACCTCAACCTCTACGCAACTGGCCCCAAGCCTGCGCCGATTCGCTCTCAGCGCCGCGCGGGGGCCCGTGACGCATGCCCAAAAAAGTACGGGGAGAAAGGAACGCGATGGCGACAGCCACGCCCTTCCGCCTTCACGGGGCCACGCAGGACTGGAAGCGACTGGGCCGTGCGGTGGGGCTGTGCTTGGATTGGCTACACTGATGTGGACAGTTCCGTGAGGGGCGCGAGAGACGGGACTCCGGGGAGATCTTCGAGGAAGGAGTACCTCGACTGGAAGCGCGGGTTCAGTGGGGCATGAACCTAATCTCTGTCTCTCTTGCTTTTTTGATTTGTTGAGAAGCCGGCATTTGGGGGCATTTTGGATAGCGAACAGTTCAAACAAGAAGCTGAGAAAATAGAACAAAGCCTGATTGCCTTGAGAGTCGCCGAGCGCAATGCAGTGATTCCCTTCATGAACGGCGACTTTACCCAATGGGATCTATATCTGGCATCCTCCTCTGAGTATGCGATGAGACTGATAGACGGATTCATCCCCATGCTCGAGTCGAGGAATCTTGTTTGCGTCGCCCAGCTTCTCCGCGCACAGGTTGGAGTCTGCCTGCGGGCATTCGCGCTATTCGCCGCCGAAGACCAGGATGACTTTCTCAAGCAGGTGTTTCAAGGTGTGCCTGTGAACAAGCTGAAAGATTTCTCGGGTGAGAAGATGTCCGATAGAAGACTTCAAGACTTACTCGAGAAGTCCGATCTAAAGGTAAAAGATGTATACAAGGTGACGTCTGGATTCGTCCACTTCTCCACTGATATTCTGCCGAGCATGGGTGTGCCTGGGGAGGGCTATGAGGTCGAGTTTAATTTTGGAGCCGAGCCCAACGAGAGAAACAATGCGCCTCTCGTGGAATGCGGCAAGGCGTTCTGCCACTATGTCGACCTGCATCTCCAGATGCTTCATAAGGTGATTGCTTCGGATGAGTGGTATGCCGATCGATTCCGTATCGATTCCGATGGTCCTGCAGACGAAGCCTCGAAAAGCGAGAAGGTGTAGGTCGAACGCATTGACGCCGCCTTGACAGCATACCGATATGATAACGAATGGGAGGTTCCCTGCGAAATGTGCGCCTCTGTATATTCTCGCTAGGAAGCCCTCGACCGATAAGGCATCGTTGAGTTCAATTTGAGTTCAGCTCGGGTGCCCGAAAATCGCCCAACTCTAATAAAAGGGGAGACGACGGTACACCACGTAGACGAGAGGCTATGGAAGTGCACGATTTAATTATATTGGCGCGCTAAACCGCCCCCGCCGCCCAACTTGAACTCCGCTCACGCGTGTATGGGGCTGCGAGAGGTAACGGCCTGCGGCCTCCTTTGTGTGCTCGATGATATCTTCGAGCATGCCGGGCATGGCGGAGGCATTCGCTGCAATCCAGCCGTGTTCAAGCGCCGTTTCGGATAGGAGCGAGAGGGGGCCGTCTTGCCCGTTCCCCTTGCACCCGTAAAGATGGTTGACGGTTTGGGGTCTCCCGGGTCTTTAGCTTTTACCGCGTTAGGTGCCTCATGGAAATTGTTGGACTTTAATCAGACAGACCCAGCATGTCGTTTTCCTCCATGAGGACATCGGCTAAAACCGCAACACCTATGCTTGTTTAAGCAAACCTCCTGATAGTCGTGGAGCTGCTGTAGCCCGACATGCAGGACGTCGCTCGGCTTAAACACCGGATGCCGCATCCGCGAAACGAGTTGCGGTGCACCCTGTCCCAAAAGGCTGCCAAGTCCCATGGCGTGAGCGTTGGGGTAGCCATCATTCAGCGTGGATACATCCGGAGGCGCATAGATCCAGACGATTCCAACGTTCTCGTATTTCCCGTGCAGGTAATCGAAGAGAGCAAGCGACACCATACAGTTGCCGCCGACGGTCACGACTCTGTCGGGGTTTTCTGCCGTAAGCTTCCTCTGCGCATCCTGAATCCCCGCCAGGACTTCGTCCTCGGCATAGATGCGAACTGCCTCCCATTTCTCATGTCCAAGTTTTGGGGCGCGTTTCACAATGCCGAGTGGGACCCCTGGACAGTCGGATCACGTGGTGGCCCCCTTTGAGAGGGTCACGAGCATGGTGGTCCCGTTCTCAGAACTTGCTTCGACCTCTACCGTGCCACCGTGAAGCGTTGCAATCTCCCAAACGAGCGCTAGTCCGAGTCCTGCGCCGCCGTATGCCCTGCTA
>CABQKL010000097.1 GCA_902464645.1 uncultured Collinsella sp. | reverse complement strand
CGACGCTTTCTGGCGGTGAGGCCCAACGCATTCGCCTGGCAACGCAGATCGGCGCCGGCCTCATGGGCGTTCTGTACATTCTGGACGAGCCGTCGATCGGCCTTCACCAACGCGATAACGAACGCCTGATCAAGACGCTCGAGCGCTTGCGCGATATCGGCAATACCGTTATCGTCGTCGAGCACGACGAAGATACAATTCGCGCTGCAGACTACGTGATCGATATGGGTCCCGGTGCGGGCGTTAACGGCGGACACGTGGTCGCCGCGGGAACGCCTGCCGATATCATGGCATGCCCCGATTCCATGACGGGTGCTTATTTGACCGGCAAGCGGATGATCCGCGTGCCCGATGAGCGCCGCAAGCCCGGCCGCGGCTGTCTTAAGATCACGGGCGCCCGCGCTAATAACCTCAAAAACGTTACCGCCAAGATTGAGTTCGGTACGCTCACAGTCGTTACCGGTGTTTCGGGATCGGGCAAGAGCTCCCTGGTCACCGATACGATTGCGCCCGCGCTTACGAATGCCATCCATCGTTCGACGCGTCCTGTGGGGCCGTACAAGAAGATTGAGGGCATTGAGTGCATCGATAAGGTAATCGATATCGACCAGTCACCGATCGGTCGCACGCCGCGTTCGAACCCTGCGACCTATATTGGCCTTTGGGATGATCTGCGTGCGCTATTTGCAAGCACGCCGGAGTCGAAGGCGCGCGGCTACTCGCCGGGACGTTTCTCCTTTAACGTAAGCGGAGGTCGCTGCGAGGCGTGCAAGGGCGATGGCCAGATTAAGATCGAGATGCACTTCCTTCCCGATATCTATGTCCCCTGTGAGGTATGTGGCGGCAAGCGTTATAACCGCGAGACGCTCGAGGTTACCTACCGCGGCAAGACAATCTCGGATGTGCTCGACATGAGTGTCACCGAAGCACTGGCTTTCTTTGGGAATATCCCGCAGATTAAGCGCAAACTGCAGACCCTATATGACGTGGGTCTGGGCTACGTGAGCTTGGGCCAGCCCGCCACGACGCTCTCGGGTGGTGAGGCGCAGCGCGTAAAGCTCGCCAAGGAGCTTCATCGCCGTCAGACGGGTAAGACGTTCTATATTTTGGACGAGCCTACGACCGGTCTTCATTTTGAGGACGTTCGCCAGTTACTTGATGTGTTGCAGCGTCTAGTCGATGCGGGCAATACGGTGTTGGTGATCGAGCACAACCTCGATGTCATCAAGGTCGCCGACCGTCTGATCGATATGGGTCCCGAGGGTGGCAACGGTGGCGGAACTGTCGTGGTCTCGGGTACGCCAGAGCAGGTTGCGGCATGCCCGCAGAGCTATACCGGCAAGTTCTTGGCGCCGTTGCTCAAACGCGATAAGGAGCGTCAAGCGCAACTCGATGCCTAATACATAGGTGTTTTTGAAACATGAGCGCCGCCGATTCCTTGCGATTCGGTGGCGCTCTCTTTGTCGAGATAGCGTATGCCGCGCAAATGGACATATACTTAAAAATTGCGTTCTTATATGAGGGAAAGGATGTGCCATGGCAAAGGCTGTTAAGACGCCAAAAACCAATGCGATGCGCGAGCTGGAAAGCGCAGGCATCTCCTATGTTCTCCATACGTACGAAGACGACGGCGACGAATCGTCGGGGCTGGGCGTCGCGATTTCCGAGCAGCTTGGCGAGGAGCCCGGTCAGGGATTTAAGACCCTGGTCTGCACGACGCCGTCCAACGACCATGTCGTGTGCTGCATTCCTGTTGCCGACGAGCTCGACCTCAAGGCCGCCGCGCGCGCCGCAGGCGAAAAGTCGCTGACCATGATGCATGTCAAAGATTTGCTTGCCGCGACGGGGTATGTCCGCGGCGGTTGCAGCCCGGTCGGTATGAAAAAACGCTTCCGGACGCTGATCGATGAGACATGCGTCCTTTGGGATACCATTTTTATCTCGGGTGGCAAGCGCGGCTATCAGCTTGAGCTTGCTCCCGATGACTTAGTTGCATTTTGCGGGGCGACGGTTGCCCCGATCACGAGAGAGGACTGAGCGATGCCGCAGGAAGAATCAAAGCGCGGAGCTCACTTTGCAAAAGGGTCGGCTCCTCAGATGCCCGCGCCCGAGGCTGCTTCGTTCGATAACGAGATTCGAAACGCTTGGTCCGCTGCCGTTGACCCGGGCGAGACGGCCGTGTACTTGCGTGCCGCCGGTGCCGGCACGGCGCTTCCCCGTACGGTTCTTTCTTCGGCTCGTCCCGATGAGACGGCTGTCTTTTTGGCCGCCGCTCAATCGAGCGCCAGCGTGAAGTCGATCGCCTCCGAGGCTCCTCGTGTGCCGCGTCCCGATGAGACGGCGGTGTTTTTGATGGCAGCCCAGGGAAAGAGCACGCCGCAGAGCGCTCCTGCCGCTCGTTCCGCCAAGCCCGCGGCTCATGATGATGGCGAACCGCTTTTTTCGGATGACGAATGGTCGCCGCTTGGTTCGACCGATCCCGTCGAGGGCGTGGCCATCGACGGTGATGACGACTGGGACCCTCTGTCGTTTTCTGCCCGAACCGTCGCCGCCAAAGAAGTTGACACGGTGTTTGGCGACCATGCCATATTCGATGATGATGCCGTATCCGGAAACAGCATGCCGAACAGCGATGACGTCGCACCTGCTGATGACGCCGTTTTGGTTGACGACCCCTTTGCGATGACCGGCTCCTTTGCCGTCGCGGACGATTTACTGCCACAAGATGAGGTTCATGAGGACTCTCAGGACGACGTAGACGATATGGGTTCGTCGGACTACTCCACGGTTGGTCGTTCTGCTGGCCTCATGACCGTGCTGACCATCGTGTCGCGCGTCACCGGGTTTATCCGCACGTGGGCCATGGCGGCCGCCATCGGCATGTCGCTGCTCTCGTCCTCCTATCAGGTTGCCAACAACCTGCCCAACATGCTCTACGAGCTCGTGATGGGCGGCATGCTCGTTACGGCGTTTTTGCCGGTGTATATGGGCGTGAGGCGCGAGCAGGGCCGCGAGGCATCGAACGAGTATGTCGGCAACCTGCTCGGTATTCTGCTTCTGCTGCTGGGCGGTATCTCGCTGCTGGGCACCGTGTTTGCTCCCGGCTTTATTTGGACGCAGTCGTTCCTTTCGGGCGATGGCGGCAGCATGGATACCGCTGCGTTCATGTTCCGCTTCTTTGCAATCCAAATTCTGTTTTATGGCTTGGGCTCGGTGTTCTCGGGCGTTCTCAACGCACACCGCGACTACTTCTGGTCGACGTTTGCCCCGGTTCTCAACAATGTCATCGTCATCGCCAGCTTTATGGGCTTTGCTCCCGTGTCTGCACAATTTGGCGGGCAGGCCGGTATTATCTTGATCGCAGCTGGTACGACCCTCGGCGTCTTTGTCCAGATGGCCTGCCAGATTCCCGCGCTTGGCAAGCATGGCGTGCATCCTCATATCCATATCGACTTTAAGGACCCCGCGCTGCGACAGACGATCGCGCTTGGTATCCCGACGCTTCTCGCCACGGTGTGCATGTTTGTCTCGACCTCCATTACCAATGCCGCCGCGTTGGTGGTGCAGCCCGAGACCGGCCCTTCCGTCATCGCATATGCGCGCCTGTGGTACACATTGCCCTATGCGCTGATCGCCGCCTCGCTTTCGACGGCACTCTATACCGAACTCTCTCACGATGCACAGGAGAAGGATTACGACAGCGTCCGCACGGGCATTTCGCGCGGTGTCGCCCAGATGCTCTTCTTCCTGATTCCGTTTGCGATGTATCTGATCGTCTTCGCCCGTCCGCTCAACATGATTTACTGTGCCGGCAAGTTCGATGAATCCGGTGTGGCGCTGGTGTCGGAGTTCCTTATCTATCTGGCACTTTCCCTGCCGCTCTACGGCGTGGTCGTGCTGATGCAGAAGAGCTTCTCGGCCCTGCTCGATATGAAACCTTATAGCCGCTATTGCCTGTACTCCGCTATCGGTCAGGCCGGTTCGGTGCTGCTGTTTGGCGTGGTGCTGGGCTACGGTATGCCGGCAATTGCGCTTTCGTACGTCGTTGACTACGTGGTCTTGGTCGGATGCTCACTGTGGTGGCTGCGCCGTCGTCTGCATGGACTTCAGGTCAAGTCTATCCTGCACGGCGGTTTCTTCGGCCTACTGTTCGGTGGCTTGGGCGCTGCCGCGGGCGCCGGCGTCATGTGGGCACTTGAGCACTTTGTCGGACTGCTTGGCAGCTCGATCCTCATTACCCTGGGCTACGTTTGTGTTGCAGGCGTCGTCTCGCTCGCCGTGACTTTCGGTCTTGCCTTCGTCTTTAAGATGCCCGAGGTCTCGGCGCTGCTTCGTCGCAAGTAGGTGCGTGTGGCAGGTCACGACAACATTCCAACACTTGCCGAACAGGTTTCGCGCGTTCCCACGCAACCCGGCTGCTACCTTTGGAAAGATGCCAAGGGCGATGTCATCTATGTGGGCAAGGCAAAAAACTTGCGTGCCCGTATGCGTCAATACGTGACGCTGCAGGACGAGCGTCAAAAGATCCCGCTCATGATGCAGCTGGTGGCGAGCTTCGACTATATCGTGGTGGAGACCGAGCACGAGGCATTGGTGCTC
The DNA here is from genome assembly GCA_902464645.1 of uncultured Collinsella sp. GTDB lineage: Bacteria > Actinomycetota > Coriobacteriia > Coriobacteriales > Coriobacteriaceae > Collinsella. The sequence goes on along the minus strand of CABQKL010000097.1, from coordinate 1,945 downwards.
GAGCGCAATCTGATTGGCCAGTACCATCCGTACTTTAACGTCGATCTCAAAGACGATAAAAGCTATCCCTTTATCGCCATTACCAAGAGCGACTTGTTTCCGGCTATTAAATACACGCGAGAGCGTCATAAACCGGGAACGCGCTATTTTGGCCCCTATACCGATAGTCGTGCGGCGCGTGAGACCATCGATACGCTACGCAAGGTTATTCCTATTTGCTCGGCATCCTGTGCGGAATGGCGCCGCTGCCGCCGCATCGTCGAATCTCATAAGGGCGAAGAAGACATCGTCAATATGATTTGCGCGCAAAACGGGCGTCCCTGCTTTGACTACCATGTCGGGCGCGGGCCGGGCGCATGTGTCGGCGCAATTTCCCCTGCCGACTATGCCAAGAACGTCAAGCGTGTCGAACGTTTCTTGTCGGGCCATCGCAAGGATGTCGTCGACGAGCTTACGTCCGAGATGACGGAGGCAGCCGAGACACTCGAATTTGAGCGTGCGGCGCGCGTCAAGCGTCGTCTGGAAGTCATTAGGGGCTTGGACGATCGCCAACAGGTCGTTTTTCCATCAAGCGTCGATATCGACGTCATCGGCTTCTATCGCGAAGAGACTATCTCTGCCGCCTGTGTCTTTGTCGTTCGCGAGGGCCGAACGGTTCGAACTTGTGAGTTCATCCTCGATAAAGGCCTGGATGTCGACGAGGAAGAGCTTCAATCGGGCTTTCTTAAGCGCTATTACGACGAGACGGCTGATATTCCAGCCGAGATCAATCTTTCTGTCGAGCTTGAGGATGCCGAAGCGTTGGGGGAGTGGCTTGCGGGCAAGCGCGAACGCTCTTGCCATCTCCATAGGCCTCAGCGCGGCGAAAAGCACCGCCTGCTCGATATGGCTTCCAAAAATGCACGCCATGCCCTCATGCGCTACATGATGCGCACGGGATATGCTGACGATCGCACCAATCAGGCGCTCCTGGAGCTCGAAAGCGCGCTGGCGCTGCCTGCGCCGCCGTTGCGCATCGAGTGCTTCGATATCTCGACGCTGCACGGCACCTTTACCGTCGCTTCGATGGTGGTATTTACCAACGGCCGTGCCGACAAGGGCCAGTATCGTCGCTTTAAAATTCAGGCCGAATTGGACGAGGCGAACGACTTCGTATCGATGTCCGAGGTTCTGGGGCGTCGCTATGCTCCCGAGCGCATGGCGGACGAGCGCTTTGGCTCGCGCCCCGATTTGCTCGTTGTCGATGGCGGCAAGCCGCAATTGACCGCTGCAATTAAGCAACTTGAGGCGCTTGGCCTCGATATACCAGTTTGTGGCTTGGCAAAGGCCGATGAGGAAGTTTTCGTGCCGTGGGACGAGACTCCCGTCGTGCTGCCGACCGGCTCCGCTTCGCTTTATCTGATCAAGCAGGTTCGCGATGAATCCCACCGATTTGCGATTACGTTCCATCGCGAGTTGCGCGATAAGGCTATGACGGTTTCGGTGCTTGACGACGTTCCGGGCGTGGGACCCACCAGAAAACGTGCCATTATGCGCCATTTTGGCTCGATGAAGCGTTTGCGCGCGGCAAGCGAGCAGGAGATTGCAGAAGTTCGAGGCGTTCCGGCCGATGTCGCCAAAGCGGTCCACGAGGCACTTGTTGCATGGAATGCTGAGCGCGCTCAGGCATCGGCCAGCCGTTCCGAAAACTAAACGCGCTTCTAAACAACTGATATACATGATTGGCCGATTTTCAATCATTTATTTCGCGGCGATTACCTGTCGATTTCGGGTTTTATTAACGCTAAAACGTTTGACTAGCCATGGTGAATAACCCTGCTATCCTGCGGGTTGACGAAGACTGATATCTCACCTCGTCGACACATACTGTCTGGCGAATCGTTTGTCAATGAATTCGGTGAACGGTAGTAAATACCGTTCAAGCGTATGTATGTATCGGTCACCG
>CABQKL010000096.1 GCA_902464645.1 uncultured Collinsella sp. | reverse complement strand
CTAGTCCTTAAACAGATAGCCCACGCCGCGGACGGTGGTGATGTGCGCCGCGATCTGCGGGCCCACCTTGGAGCGGATGCGTCGGATGTGCACGTCGACGGTGCGCGTGCCGCCGCAGTACTCAAAGCCCCACACGCGGTGCAGCAGTACCTCGCGGCTGTAGGCACGGTTGGGATGCGTCGCCAAAAAGCTCAGCAGCGAGTACTCCATCAGCGTCAGGTCGATGGGCTCGTTATCGAGCGTCACCTGGTAGGTGGCCAGGTTAATCTCGAGGTTATCGATGTTGAGCACATCGTCGGCGGTAACGGTCTCCTCCTCGCCCATCAAGCGCTGCGCGCGAGCCTTGAGCTCGTTGGGCGTCGCCGTGGGGCACACAAAGTCGGCATGCGCGTGATTGGGCAGGCGCAGGGTGCCGAGCGCCTCGTCGTCGACGATCACCAACATGGGGACGCCGCCGCGATCGTCAAGCCACTTGGCAATCTGATCGATGCGGTCGCTGCGGATGCCGTCGGAATCGAGGATCAGCAGGTCAAAGTCGTGCGCCGCAGTCGGCGAATCGGGGGTTGCCAGGCTCACCTCGACACCCAGGGTGGTCGTCAAGCTGCGGGCAAACTCGTGGAAGCGCGTCGTGCGCGCCATGAACAGGGCACTCTTTTCGGACATATCGGCCTCCAAAAAAATGAGCTCAATCGTACTGAAACAAGCCAGCGCGATTAGGAGTTCGCCAGGTAGTGCTTAATCTCCCACTCGGTGATCGTAGACTCGAACTTATGCCACTCGTCGCGCTTCTTTTTGAGGAAGAAGCTGTGGATGTGCTCGCCGAGGGCATCCTTCATAAACTGCGAGTCCTCAAACACGTCGAGCGCCTCTTTGAGCGAGCGCGGCAGCGGCGTGTAGCCGGCCTCGACCATCTGACGGTCGGTAAGCTTGAGCGTCTCGGCCGTTGCCTCGGGCGGGAGTTCCAGCTTGCGCTCGATGCCGTCCAGACCAGCCGCCAGCGTGACGGCGTTGACCAGGTACGGGTTGGCCATGGGGTCGGGACTACGAAGCTCGATGCGCGTGGACAGCTGCTTGCCGGGCTTGTAGACCGGGATGCGGACCATGCTCGCGCGGTTGCGCAGGCCCCACGTGGCGTACTGCGGCACGGAATCGCCGCCCGTGGTGATGCGCTTGTACGAGTTGACCGTGGGGTTAGTGATAGCGCTGATCTCGCGCGCGTGTGCCAGAATGCCGGCCATGTAGTGCTTGGCGATATCGGAGAGGTGATACTTCTCGTCGTCCTCGCCCCAAAAGACGTTGTTGCCGTCGTGGTCGAATAGCGACTGGCACAGGAACATAGCGCTGCCGTCCTCGCCCGCCAGCGGCTTGGGCATAAAGGAGGCGTGGCACCCGCTCTCGTAGGCCTGCTGCTTAATGATGAGTTTGGCCGTGGTGATGGCGTCGGACATGCTCAGGGCCTCGGCGTGGCGCAGGCTCATGCCGTGCTGCGAGCGACCGGCGGCGTGGAAGGTGTACTCCACGGGCACGGACATCTTCTCGAGCGTAAGGACCGTGTTGCGGCGCAGGTCGCGGGCGGCATCGCTCACCGAAAGATCGAAGTAGCCCACGTTGTCGAGCGGCTCGGGCGTGTGCTCGTCGGGGAAGTAGTAATACTCCAGCTCGGCGCCCACGTTGAGCAGGTAGCCGGCCTTCTCGGCCTTGCGGAACATGCGACGCAGGGCGTCGCGCGGGTCGCCGGCAAACGGCTTGCAATCGGGAGTGCACACGTCGCAGAACACGCGGGCGACGCCGTTATGGCTCGGACGCCACGGCAGAATCTGGAAGGTCGAAGCATCGGGAAACGCCAACATGTCGGCTTCCTCGGGCGTGGCAAAGCCCTCGATGGCCGAGCCGTCAAAGCCAATACCCTCCTCAAAAGCGACCTCGAGGTCCTCGGGGCTAATGGCAAAGTTCTTGAGGCGGCCGAGAATGTCGACAAACCACAGACGCACAAAGCGGATGTCACGCTGCTCTACGGAGCGGAGTACGTAATCGATGTTCTGCTGGTTCATGTCGCTCCCCTTTCTTTCGGGCGGGTTTCGACTGGTCTATATCGCAGATACTATCGCAGAAAAATGTTTCCGCAGGGTTAAAGCGTATCAAGCGCTCAAAAAACGTGCGCGAACAGGCAGTTGCGAACGAGCGGCTAGCGCGAGGTCGATGCGCGGTGTTCGATGTGGCCGGGGATCTCGATGCGCTTGGGGGCGAGCTTTGCGGCCTCGCCCACGGTGGTGGTAACAACATCGATGCGCTCGGACAGGCGCTCGACTACGCGCTCGGCAATGGTAAGGGTGTCTTGCGCTGCCGTGGTCACACCGCCAAAGAGCACATGGTTCCAGGGGTAGTCGTCAAACGTCGCGATTTTGAGCCCCGCCGGCAGCGAGGGACCAAGCTGCGCCAGCGCCTCGGTCAGGCGCAGGAAGACCAGGCCGTTGACAGCAATGAGGCCGAGCTTTTTGCCTGCATAGCCGCGGATGGTCTCGTCCAAGCGGCCGACGCCCGAGGCGCCACCGTCGGCCAGAGTGACGACCTCACCCGCAAGGCCGCGTCGCGAAAGTTCGTCGGCAAAGGCCTCGGCACGCTCGCGACGCACGGGGCTGTCGTCGCTTGCCTCGGTGAGCAGGCACAGGCGCTCGCTGCCAGCGGCGGCGAGCTCGTCTACCAAGCCGGTGACCAGCTCACGGTTGTTAGATGTCACTAGATCGACACCGCCGTCGGCAACGTCGCGGTCGAGCAGCACGACGGGCAGACGTCCCGCTGCCGCGGCGATCGCCTCGTCATTGCCTCCGCAGGTGTTGACGACCAGGCCGTCCACGCCAGCATCGATAAGTCTGGTGAGCGACTCCGCTTCCTTAGCGGGGTCGTTGCCGCTAATGGCCGTCATGAGCGAGCAGCCGCGCGCGGCGGCGCTGACGGAAAGCCCTTCGAGCATGGCGCTGGAGAACGGGTTGGCGATGTCGGCCAGGATCACGCCGATGAGGTTGGTGCGCGAGCTGCGCAGATTGCGCGCGGCGGCACGCGGGCGATAGCCGGTGCGCTCGATAACCGCCGCGATGCGAGCACGGGTTTCCTCGGTCATTTGCCCGGGGCGGTTGTTGAGGTAGCGCGAGACCGTGGCCGGACTCACGCCCGCCTCGGCGGCAATGTCCTTGATTCTCATCTGCGCCATAACGCACCCCGTTTCCCAATTGTCGGCGATCTGAGCCATTTTAGGCATTTTTTAAAAATCTCGGTTGCAAAACGCTGTAGGTGAGTATACTACAACTCGAAACGAAACCGATTTCGTAAACCGATTTCGGCGAGCGTTGGCACGCAGGTGCAAAGACGCACCCTACCGTCTTGGCACCTGCGTGCCAACGCCATATCAAAGGTGTACGCACGAGTAAAAGGAGCTGCGCGACCATGGGTAAAACGGTTCTTACCTTCGGCGAGATCATGATGAGACTCTCACCCAAAGACCACCTGCGTATTGAGCAGGCAACCGAGTTTGACGTCCGCTACGGCGGCGCCGAGGCCAACACCGCTCTTTCCCTGGCCTACCAGGGCGACAAGGCCGCTTACGTCTCCGTTGTCCCGGCCAACCGTCTGGGCGAGTGCGCTCTGCGTTCGCTGAAGGCCTACGACGTCGACACCACGCGCGTCGTGCGTCAGGGCGACCGCCTTGGCTCCTATGTGTTTGAGGTCGGTGCCTCGCAGCGCGGCAACGGCTGTGTCTACGACCGTAAGTTCTCTGCCATCAACATGGCCAAGCGCGACGTCTTTGACTGGGACGAGATCCTCAAGGGCATCGATGTCTTCTATTTCTCCGGCGTGACCCCCGCCGTCTCCGATGAGATGGCCGCCGCCTGCAAGGATGCGCTCGCCGCCTGCCGCGCCAAGGGCATCACCACCGTGTGTGACGTGAACTATCGCGGCAAGATGTGGTCGCCCGAGAAGTCGCAGGCCACCATGAGGGAACTCCTGCCGCTCGTCGACATCTGCATCGCCAACGACGAGGATGCGCCTGCTGGCCTCGGTATGACCTGCGTCTCTGGCTCCCTTGCCCACGGCATCGAGGAGCGCGACACCTATGTCGAGATGGCCCGCCAGATCTGCGCCGAGTACGGCTGCAAGAAGGTCGCCTCGGTCGTCCGCAACATCTCCTGCGTCGAGCGCTCCATCTGGATGGGCATGCTCTTTGAGGCCGAGAGCGGCGAGCACTGGTTCTCCCCTGCTCACGACGTGCACGTACTCGAGGGCGTTGCCGCCGGCGACGCTTTCAACGCCGGCCTCGTCCATGCCCTCATCAACGACTTTGACCCGCAGGACGCTGTCAACTACGCGATTGCAGCCTCGATCCTCAAGCTCACTATCAAGGGCGATTCCAACTTGGTGACCGCAGACGAGATCGCAGCCGTGGCATCAGCCGCCGACGGTGGCACTCGCGTCGCACGCTAGTCCGTCTCCATTCCGCGGGCCGCAGCTTTCCAATCCCATACCTCTGCGGCCCGCTCCCCGATTCCTCCGGCCGGGCAAAACCACCAGTCCCATTCCGGTTTTGCCTGGCATTCCCTACATGACTGGTCGAGCAGCCGGTTTTGGAATTGCTTGAACCCCAAGCAGTGCCTCCGATAACCAATCCAAAATCGGCTCCTGACCAGCACATTTGGCAATCACGCGCCCATGCGCGCCACACATCGAAAGGAACATCATGTTCGATCAGTTCTACACCACGCTTGAGTCCCTGGGCATCGTGCCGGTCGTTGTGCTCGACAAGGTCGAGGACGCCGCCCCGCTCGCCCACGCCCTTATGGCAGCTGGCATGAAGTCCGCCGAGGTCACCTTCCGCACCGCCTGCGCCGCCGAGTGCATCGCCGCTATGGCCGAGGCCGAGCCCGAGATGTGCGTCGGCGCCGGCACCGTCCTGACCGTCGAGCAGGTTGAGCAGGCCCGCGCAGCCGGTGCCAAGTTCATCGTCTCCCCGGGTTACAACGAGGACGTCGTGAAGCACTGCATCGACATCGACCTGCCCGTCCTTCCCGGCACCGTGACCCCCTCCGAGGTCACCGCAGCCGAGAACCTGGGCCTCAAGGTTACCAAGTTCTTCCCCGCGTCCCAGTATGGCGGCCTGAACACCATCAAGGCCCTCGCCGCTCCGTTTGTCGGTCACCGCTTTATGCCTACCGGCGGCGTGAGCACCGCCAACGTCGAGGAGTACCTGAGCTCCTCCGCCATCATCGCCTGCGGTGGCACCTGGATGGTCAAGCCGGCCCTGTTTGCCGACGGCGACTTCTCCAAGGTCGAGCAGATCGCCCACGAGGCCATGGACGTCGTCAAGAAGGTCCGCGGCTAGGTTTAGCTCTCTATCGTGAAAGGGGGCGTGCCCTAAACCTCGCCCCTTTTCTTTTAAAGCGGCTCGGAAGCGCGCCGTTTCCGTCACGAACAAGAACCGAAAACGTCTTGTATGCTGATAGAACGTGACGGAAGCGACACGCCTCCAAGCCGCTTTGCCTACTCGGCTGGCCGTCGCGCTCAACTAAGCCACTTCGACAAAAGCCGAGCCACCAAAACAGCTGCGGTGCCGTCTGGAGGAATGGACCCTTGCTTCTGGTCTTTTCCTCCAAGCGGCGCCGCAGCTTTGTGCCCCGGTTACGCCCCAACGCAGTTGCGGTGAAATAGGGACTGTTTGCGCCACCTAGGCCGCAAACAGTCCCTATTTCACCGCAACTTATATGGGGATTGATTAGATGGCCGAGTCTTTGGACAGCTCAAAATAGTCGGGATGCAAGGCGATAACCGGACCTTGCTCTTCGGGCATCAGGTGCAGGTGTGTCTCTGCCAGATAGCTCGCCGCGTCGGTATCGCCCCTCTTAATGGCCTCGAGAATCCGGCGATGCTGCCGACGAATCGGCTCCCAATCCAGATCCTGTGACACCATACGCAACCAGTTGTATCGCTCAAAATGCGTGTTGATGCTCTTCATCCAATCCCACAACATGTGACGACCGGCAATCTCAAAACATGTCTCATGGAACAGGTTATCCAGGTCAAAGAAACGGCGCGTTTCGCCATGGTCGAGCGACTCGGACTCGGTAAGAATCTGCTCAAGCCGCTGCTTTTGCTCGGGCGAGGCGGCCGAACAGCATTTAATAAGCACGCTTCTCTCGAGCTTCTCGCGCAAAAAGCAGGCGTTTTCGGCGCGTTCCATGCTGATCTTAGAGACGTAGGTGCCGCTTTTGGGACGCGTTTCCACCAGCTCCTGCTCACGCAGGCGCACAAAGGATTCGCGAATGGGCGTGCGCCCGATTCCCGTCTCCTTTTCCAGACCAATCGCCGAAAGGCGCGTGCCGGGCCTGAGCTCGGCGTAGATGATCTTGGACCGCAATGCGTTGTACGCCTGGTCTTGCAGGCTCTGATAATGCTGGTGCTGTTCCATAAAGCCCTCGGATAAGTCCTCGGTTAGTCGAATACCACCATGCAATACTATCGCATCCCCCGCCCCCTCATAAGTTGCGGTGGAATAGTTCCTG
>CABQKL010000095.1 GCA_902464645.1 uncultured Collinsella sp. | reverse complement strand
TGGTGCTGGGAGGCGCTTGTGGGCAAGGCGAAGGCTAAGGCGAAGAAAAAGACGACGGGGGCGCGGGCTAAGCGCGATCGTCGTCGGAAGCTTGCGACCGAAGCTCCCGCGTCTGCCGAGGAGCTGCTGGCAAGCGTGCCGGGACTCGATGCGCTGCAGGATGTTCCGGCGTTCGACGATCTGCCGGTCGATGATGCTCAGCGGGCTGCCTTCGATGATTATTGTGCTCGGGCCGAGGAGCCCGAGCAGATGCAGCTTGGTGCCGTGGTGCGCCTGGATCGTGGGTTTCCGCTGGTGGCGACTGCCGATGACACCTTTCGTGCCGAGCATGCCGTGGGGTTTGCCAAGTCGCGTGGCGAGGACGAGGTTCTGCTGCCCGCCGTGGGCGACCGCGTGGCGGTGCGTCGTGCGCCCGGGCACGACATGGGCGTGATCGAGTGCGTGCTGCCACGCCGCACGAGTTTTGAGCGCTGGCGCGGACGCGCTCGCGGCGAGCGTCAGGTGCTTTGCTCCAACGTGGATAGCGTGCTGATCGTGCAGGCGCTCGGCGCCGGCGAGGTACTGCTCGACCGCGTGGCGCGCTCGCTGGTGTTGGCACTCGACTGCGATGCCGAGCCGGTGGTGGTACTCACCAAGGCCGACCGCTGCGACGCCGATGAGCTCGAACGCGATCTGGACCGCGTGCACCGCTTGGTGGGTCCGGACGTGCGCGTGATCGTGACGTCCTCTGCCGAGGGTCGTGGCCTGGACGAGGTGCGCGCCTGCGTGCCCGCCGGGAGCTGCGCCATGATCTTGGGTGAATCGGGTGCTGGCAAGTCGACGCTGCTCAACGCGCTGCTGGGTCACGATACATTGGCGACCGGCGGCGTGCGTGAGCGCGATGACCAGGGTCGTCACACCACGGTCGCGCGCGTGATGGTGGCGCTGCCGGGCGAAGCCGGCGTTATTGCTGACGCGCCGGGCCTTCGCAGCCTGCCGCTCGTGGGGCATGAGCGGGGCTTGGCACGCGCGTTTCCCGAGATCGTCGAGGCGTCGCGTGCGTGCCGGTTTGGCGACTGCACGCATACCCACGAACCGGGCTGCGCCGTTCGCGAGGCCGAGGATGCCGGGCAGATCGACAGCCTGCGCCTGGAGACGTTCCAAAATCTGGCGTCATCCATGCGTGTGAGTGCTCAGATGCTCGATCCCGATGTCCATCTGTAATCGAATCTACCTATGACAGCCGTCTCCCAATGGCACGGGAGGCGGCTTTTTTATTGCCGATGCGCCCCTAAACGTGCGTTTTGCCGACGTGCTGACCAAAACCTTGCCACGAGCTTGACGGGCCGGTCAGCTTTTGGTCGGCAATTGGTTTGACACTCAAAACCAAGATCGCGATCGCGTCGTTTTGCTGCTTGCCCGCTCGGACAATGGTGGTACGGGCATCCGCCCGGTGCTACCTTGAGAGGAGCGGCCGTGAACAAGAGCAAGCGCATCGCCATCAGTCTGATCGCGGGCGTGCTCGCCGCGTTGCTCTGCATGGTCTACGCATCGTCGATCCGCTCGCGGGCTGAGCAGGCCCAGGCCGAGACGCTGGCCAAGTATGGCGGCGATCGCGTCGAGGTGTGCGTCGCGGCACGCGATATCGATGCGGGCGAGACGCTTGACGAGACCAATGTCATAACCCAGGAATGGCTGGCGAGCCTGTTGCCGCGCGATGCGGCGACCGAGTTGCGCCAGGTGCGCGGCGACGTGACGACCTCACGCATCCCTAAAAATGCCGTGATTTGCGATGTCTACACCAAGGCCGAAAGCCACACGTTCGAGGTGCCCAAAGGCAAGGTCGCCGTTTCGGTGGCGGTTGATGCCGAGCATTCGGTCGGGGGCGCCACGGGCGTGGGCAGCTACGTGGACGTGTACGTGCAAAAGGACGGCGTGACCGATCGGCTGTGCGGCGCGCGCGTGATCGATACCAGCGAAGTGGCCGGCGCCACGCGCGAAGGCAAGATCGAATGGGTGACGCTGGCGGCCGACCCCGAAGACGTTAAGGAATTGCTGGGGGCCTCGGGCAAGGGGACGGTCAGTTTGACGATTCCCGCCACGGTGCGCGGCAAAAAGAGCGGAGGCGACGAGTGATGAAGGCGATCTGGCTTGCATGCTGCGCGTGTGGTGATTACGGATTGCTGCAGCGGGAAGTCGAGGGTCGCGATGCGGGCGCGCAGGTGCTTCGCGTGGGCGACCTGGATGGGCTGGTGTCCATGGCGCGGGCGTTTCCGTCGCGTCGCGGGGCGGCGATTATCGCGGCAGCCCTGTTCGATGCCGAAGACGTGCGAAAGACTGTTGCACGCCTGACGGCCGAGGGCCGTGTGAGCCGCGTGGTCGTACTGATAGAGACGCTCGATCCTTCGGATATCGAGGGGCTGTTTCGCGCGGGGGCGACCGAGGTTATCGCTGCGCGCAGCATATGCGGCAACGGGCGCGCGGGCGAGGGAACGGTTGATTACGACCGGTGTCTGACGATTGAGCCCGATGCTTTTGTTGATAGGGAACCCGGGGCGCCTCGCGCTACAAGAGGCCCGCGTGTTGATGATTGTGGAAAAGCGGAAGCCGAGCATGGTCGGTGCCCCCGGGATCCCCTTGCATACGATGATGCCGGAGAGCCGGTGCCGTATGGCGAGGAGCTTCTGACTGTAGATATGGGATACGTGCATGGCGTGAGCCTGGTCGATGAGCTCGACGAGGTTGAGGGGCTTGCCGGGAACGACAATGTTCGTGCCGATGCGGCCGTGAAGTCTCCAGACTCGGTCCCGCAGACCGAGCAACCTGCCATGCCGGCTTGGGCGCAGCATATGAGCGCTGCCGGGGAGACGGGGACGTTGCCGTCCGTGCCCGCGTCGCCTGCCCCCGCGCCGCCGGCGGATGCCGCCGCTCCGTCGCATCGAGCTCCGGTTGTCTGCGCCGTCTCGGGTTCGGGCGGTTGCGGCAAGTCGACGATCGTTGCCGCCATGTCGCACGCGGCGTCGCTGCTGGGCCTGCGTGCTGCCGTGCTCGACTTGGACCTGATGTTTGGAAACCTCTACGACCTGTTGGGCGCCGATGCCCCGCATGACATGGCGACGCTTATCGAGCCATCGGCTGCGGGCGCACTCGCCGAATCGGACATCGTGGCCGCCTCGATGCGCGTGGCCCCGGGCGTCACGCTTTGGGGCCCGGTCGCCGCGCCCGAACAGGCCGAGCTCATGGCGCGTCCGGTGGAGCTGCTGCTTGACGTCTTGCGCCGCGAATCCGACGTGGTGCTTGTCGACACCTCGGTCTTTTGGGGTGACGCCGTGGCGGCCGCGGTGGCGGCAAGCGACCGCTGCCTGGTCGTGGGCGATCAATCGGTGTCATCTGCGACGTCCGCGGCACGCGTTATCGAACTGGCGAGCCGTGTGGGCGTGCCGCGTACGCGCATGAGCGCCGTATTCAACCGGTTTGGCGCGCGCGGCGCCGACGAGGATGTCGCCATGCGCTTTGAGATTACCTGCGCGTTGAGCTCCAAGATTCGCATTGCCGACGGCGGGCAGGACTTGACGGCGCTCATGGCATTCGGCCGTGCTGACGAGGCGGTGGGCCAGACCAGCGCTTTTGCCACCAGCGTGCGCGAAGCCACGCGCGAGATGCTCGTGGAGCTGGGCTGCGCCGTCGGTCCCTGGAGTGACATGGTCACCGACCGCGCGACGCGCACCGAGCGCCCACGTATCCGTCTTCCCTGGTCGCGCGAGGGTGATTCGCGATGAGCTTGCAAACAAGGATTAAGGAAGCCGGTGCGGCCGCGGCGGCGGCGCCTGTTGATGCGGGGCGCCACCGTGCCGTCAAGCGCCGCACCAAGCGCGCCGTGATGGACCGCATGGGCTATGACGAGGTGGCGCGTATCAGCGCATACATCGATTCGGCGCGCGCCCGCTCGGAATTGCGTCCTGCGGTGGAGGCGGCGCTCAACGTGGAGGAGCCGGGCGACCTGGCGACGCCCGAGCGCGAGACCATCATCGACGAGATCTTGGACGACGTGGTGGGCCTGGGCCCGCTGCAGCCGCTCATCGAGGACGACACCGTCACCGAGATCATGGTCAACGGTTGCCGCTCGGCTTTCTTTGAACGCGGCGGCGTCTTATATCCCATCGAGCATGCATTTGAGGATGACGAGCAGATCCGCGTGCTCATCGACCGCATCATCTCGCCGCTGGGCAGGCGCATCGACGAGCGCAGCCCCATTGTCAACGCCCGCCTCAAGACGGGCTATCGCGTCAACGCGGTGATCCCGCCCGTGGCGATCGATGGGCCAATCCTCACCATCCGCAAGTTCTCAGATCGCATCTGTTCGTTGGACGAGCTTGTGGGCCTGGGGTCGCTGCCGCTTTGGTATGCGCAACTGCTGTCCTGTGCGGTGTCGCTGCGTCAAGATCTGGCGGTTGCGGGTGGCACGGGATCGGGCAAGACCACGCTGCTCAACGCGCTGTCGTGCGAGATATCCACCGGCGAGCGCATCGTGACGATCGAGGACTCCGCCGAGCTCAAGTTTGCGCATCACCCGCATGTGGTTCGCCTGGAGGCGCGCGAGGCTTCAATTGAGGGCGAGGGCGCGGTGACAATCCGCGATCTGGTGACCAACGCCCTGCGCATGCGTCCCGACCGTATTGTGGTGGGTGAGGTGCGCGGTGCGGAATGTTGCGACATGCTGCAGGCCATGAACACCGGGCACGACGGATCGCTCACCACGCTTCATGCGGGCACCGAGCAGGAGACCGTGGTGCGTTTGACGCTGCTTGCGCGCTATGGCATCGATCTGCCGAGCGAGCTTATCGAGGAGCAGATTGCCATGGCGCTCGACGGCATCGTGATGTCCGAGCGTCATGCGGACGGCAGGCGTTTCGTGTCCTCCTATTCGGGGGTGCGACGCGGCACGTCAGGCGGCGTGGAGCTTGAGCGCTACGTGACGTTCGATGCCGCCACGCGCACCTGGACGCTCGATCGCGAGCCTCCGTTTATCGCGGAGGGCCTGCGCTCGGGAACGCTCACACAAGAGGAGGTGGACGAATGGAGATCGTTGTGCCCCTCGTCGTAGGGGGCTTGACAGGGCTTTCTGCCGCGGTGGCGTGCGGGGCGGAGCCTCGTGTGTCGCGCGTGCCGCCGGCGGAACTGGTCAGTCATGCGCTTGAGTCGGTTGCCGAGAGGCTGCCGCGCGAGTTGGTAGAAAACGACCTGCTAAAAAAGATTGCCCGCTCCTGGGCGGCGCTGGTTCCAGCACATCGCCTTGGCCTTGTTATCGAGGATGACGAGGCGCGCCTGGCATGCTTGCTGCTATCGAGTGGTGTCTGCGGCATTGCCCTGACTGTCGTATCGCTGTCGCCCATCGGCTTTGTCCTGGGGCTGCTCGCACCGTTTGGCGTAGGCGCCGCTCGCGACACCTTCGACCGTCGCCGCGAGCAACACGATGTGGAAGAAGCCATGCCCGAGGCCTTTACGGCGCTCTCTATGTCGCTCGCCTCGGGTCATTCGCTGGCCCAGGGCATGAGGTTTGTGGGAACTCACGCGCAAGAGCCGGTGCATACCGAGTTTTTGCGCGTGGCGACGGCGATCGACTGCGGCGTCTCGGCGACTGATGCGTTGGATGACCTACTCGACCGTATCGATGCCCCCGGCCTTTCGCTTGTCACCTTGGCGCTCAAGGTGTCGCAGCGAACCGGTGCCCCGCTTGCCGACCTGTTGTCCGAGGCGTCGAGCATGGTGGGGGAGCGCATTGAGCTCAAGCGCCGCTTGGACGTCAAGACATCGCAGGCTCGTATGTCGGCACACATGGTCTCGGCGATGCCGGCGGGTATGTGCGCGGTGCTGGCGCTGCTTTCGGCCGACTTTCGCCGCGGCCTTGCAACGCCGGCGGGTGCCGGTGCCGTGGTACTGGGACTTGCCCTCAACGCCGTCGCCCTGGTGGTCATCCGACGCATTATGCGGGTGGAGCTATGAGCGCCCTGGTCGGGGTCGCGGCATGCCTGTGCGCGCTCAGCGTGTTTATCGTGACAGGGCTCAATCGTGCGGACGCATGCAAGATCGCCCAGGTCTGCAAACGCGAGGCGCTGCTGGTTGTTGCGGCTGCCCGATCGGTGACCGATGTCCTGGTAGCACGGTTGAGGGGCATGCTCGGCACGGGTGGTACGGCGCAGGTGTCGCTCGGCGAGGTGTCCGAGATGATCGACGTGGTGCGTCTGGGGCTTTCGGCCGGCCTTTCGTTCGATGCGGCGCTTGAGGTTTTTTGCGCCAATCGCCAATCGACGTTGGCGCTCCGCCTTGAGCGAGCCTGCATGGCATGGCGGGTGGGCGTAGGGACGCGAGAGGACGAGCTTCTGGCGGCCGCGCGCGACCTGGATGTGCGGGCGCTCGAGACCTTTGCCATCACAGCGGGGCAGGCGCTTGCTCTCGGTGCCCCGCTTGCCGAGACGCTGGCGGCCCAAAGTCGCGAGATTCGCGCGGCCCATCGCGCCGCGGTCGAGCGCGAGATTGAGCGTGCGCCGGTCAAGCTGCTGATTCCCACCGGCACGCTCATCTTGCCGGCGTTGCTTCTGTCCATATTGGGCCCGCTGCTGGGAGCAGGCGGGATGATGTAGGGAGGAATACATGAA
>CABQKL010000094.1 GCA_902464645.1 uncultured Collinsella sp. | reverse complement strand
CGAATTCCATGTCTCGTGGTCGGACTGCTCGCGCATGGGGCCTTCGGGAGAGCCGGCAGTTCGCGCACACGTGCGCATTGCACCGTTAGCTTCCCTCACCATAATCTCGCCAATACTGGAATCGGACTCGTGAAGGACCAGCTCCATGTCAGGGTCCTCGGGCAACGGTACTTCCCGAACAGGACGATCAACCTTATAAACCTTGCCCGACACGCTCACGTAGCCCAAGAGCGATATGTGAGTTTTGCCGACGAATTCGACGACATAGCACGACTCTTTGGGGTCCTCGCCAAACACTTTCCAGACAACACCATATGAGCGCCCCGCAGGCTGCTCTGGCATCGATGGAAAACGCTTTTTGGGGTCGAGAAACCTGAGCTTGTATGTCGGACGCTCTGCCACGAAATATCACCCTGATCAGTCGTTGAAAGAAGGAGTGGTCGCGGATGGGCCGCGACACCTACTCGGAATCTTACACGAGTCGATAAGAAATAGTCCGCTTCACGCTCGCGCCTCGACCGAGGTTCGAATCCATGGAATGCCGCCATAAAAGAAAAGCCCCCGTTGCCGGAGGCTTCAAGCTCAAATGGTGCGGCGTATAGGATTCCGCGCATCCGCTTCGCGGATTCGCGCCGGCTTCGCCCGCCTGCCGGCGCGCTCGCCCGCTCGCTACGGACGCTCCGCGTCCGCTTCACGCTCGCGCCTCGACCGAGGTTCGAATCAATGGGATGCCGGCGTAAAAGAAAAGCCCCCGTTACCGGAGGCTTTAAGTTCAAATGGTGCGGCGTATAGGATTCGAACCTATGACGTTCTGATTCGTAGTCAGACCCTCTATCCAGCTGAGGTAACGCCGCGACTTGTTGATTATTATGCACATGGACTGAATAATGGTCAAGCGTTTTTTCAAAAAAAGTTATTGAATTTGATTTTTACTCAATTGGAGCACTTGACGCGATCTTCGGTGCATCGCGATATAAAAGAGCAGTCGTTGTTGGGAGCTTTAAAGTCTATTGGTGCGACGTATAAGATTCCGCACATCCGCGCTGGCTTCGGCCAAGGTTCGAATCTCCGCAATGCTCCCATATAAGAAAAGCCCCCGTTGCCGGGAGCTTCAAGATCAATTGGTGCGGCGTATAGGATTCGAACCTATGACGTTCTGATTCGTAGTCAGACCCTCTATCCAGCTGAGGTAACGCCGCAACGCACGGTTTATTATGCACGCGAGCCCCCGATGGGTCAAGCGACAATTTGAAAAAAATTTACGAAGTGGTGGTCAGGCTGTTCGCGCCTCGACCGAGGTTCGAATCCATGCGGCGTCTGCCTAAAAGAAAAGCCCCCGTTACCGGAGGCTTTCGATTTCAATTGGTGCGGCGTATAGGATTCCGCGCATCCGCTTCGCGGATCCGCGCCGGCTTCGCCCGCCTGCCGGCGTGCTCGCCCGCTCGCTGAAAACGCTCCGCGTTTTCTTTACGCTCGCGCCTCGACCGAGGTTCGAATCCATGGGATGCCGGCGTAAAAGAAAAGCCTCCGTTGCCGGAGGCTTCAAGTTCAATTGGTGCGGCGTATAGGATTCGAACCTATGACGTTCTGATTCGTAGTCAGACCCTCTATCCAGCTGAGGTAACGCCGCAGCGCAAGACATATAAAACCACTTTAGTTAGTTGGAGTCAAGCACAATCTCAAACTTTTTTGTGGAACGCAGTTTGTCATGCTGCTCCGCATATACCGCTGTTCCCCGTACGATCGATTGGCTTTTCGATCACGTCGAACTTGGCATCAAGTTCCCTCAGGAGCGATCTCACCCGCTGGGCACAATCATAATCGGCAAACGAGATGCTCAGCATACGCGCGACCTGGTTGGAAGTCCCAACTCCATAGAAGTGCTCCAGCGCCACAAGCCCCTCGTGCGTCACAAAGGTCTCGACCACATGCGGCGACTCCTCAAAGCACCATTGGGTCAACGGGCCCTCGCTCGTCTGCCGCACCACCAAACCACCCATGCCCGATGGCTCACACGTTACCGCGAGACGTTCCCCACCTTCATCGATCTCAAACAAAACTACCCGCTCATCAAACAGATCCATCGCATCCCCTTCCTCTCGCTTCTATTTAACAAAAGCATAGCAGGTAGATGGCTGTATACAGAACGTTTGTTCGTGTGTTTTCTATTGAGCTGTCCGCGCGATATGGTAAGGCCCTGTGCACAAAAAAGGCGCCCCGAAAAGGGGCGCGCTCGCAAATCGCTTATGCAGCCAACCTACGCGACCGGCTCAATCTTCTCGAGGCCACCCATGTAGGGACGAAGAACCTCGGGGATCGTGATGGTGCCGTCGGCGTTCTGATAGTTCTCCAGAATGGCGGCCATGGTGCGGCCAGCCGGCAGGCCGGAACCGTTGAGGGTGTGCAGGTAGCGCGAGCCCTTGAAGTTCTCGGGGTCGCGATACTTGATGTTGGCGCGACGGGCCTGGAAGTCGCCGCAGTTGGAGCAGGAGCTGATCTCCTTGTAGGCGTTGTAGCTCGGCAGCCAGACCTCGATGTCGTAGGTCTGACGGGCAGAGAAGCCCAGGTCGCCGGTGCACAGGCTAATCACGCGATACGGAAGGCCCAGCTGCTGCAGCAGGTACTCGGCCTCGGCGGTCATGCTCTCGAGCTCCTCGTCGGACTCCTCCGGCTTGGCAAACTTGACCATCTCGACCTTGTCGAACTCGTGCTGGCGGATGATGCCGCGGGTGTCGCGGCCGGCGGAGCCGGCCTCCTCACGGAAGCAGGGAGTGAAGGCAGTGTAGCGGCGCGGCAGGGTATCGGCGTCAAGGACCTCGCCGGCGTGCAGGTTGGTAAGCACGACCTCGGCGGTGGGGATCAGGAAGTTATCGCCCGAGACGTGATAGGCGTCGTCCTCGAACTTGGGCAGCTGACCCGTGCCGAACATAGTCTGACGCTTGACGACAATGGGCGGCCACCATTCCTTAAAGCCACGGCTGGTGTGCGTGTCGAGGAAGAAGTTGATGAGGGCGCGCTCCAGACGGGCGCCGGCGCCACCGAGAACAGTGAAGCGGCTGCCGGAGAGCTTGTTGCCGCGCTCGAAGTCGAGAATGTCGAGGTCGGTGCCCAGGTCCCAGTGCGGCTTAAAGTCGAAGTCGAACTCGCGCGGGGTGCCCCAACGACGGCGCTCGATGTTCTCGTCCTCATCCTTGCCGTACGGCGTGGCCTCGCAAGGGATGTTGGGAAGGTGAGCCATAAAGTCGTACTGCTCCTGCTCGAGAGCGGTGCGGCGCTCGGCCAGACCGTCAATCTTCTCGTTGACGGCGCGCACGGCCTCCTTGGCGGCCTCGGCCTCGTCCTTCTTGCCCTCCTTCATCAGGGCGCCAATCTTCTTGGACTCGGCGTTACGCGTGGCCTGGAGCTCCTCGACCTCGGTGATGACGGCACGGCGCTCGTCGTCGAGCTCGAAGAACTTCTCGCGATCCCAAGACGTCTGGCGATTTGCCATGGCGGTATCGATGGCATCGGGGTTCTCGCGAACAAACTTGATATCAAGCATTAGATCCTCCGGCGATATACATTCCATTTAGGTTGCAACCTTGTACATGTATGGGCAAGTATATACTTATGAGCGTTTACGACCCAACCCAACTACGCAAGAAGGCACCCAATGGACGCAGTTTTTTCCTTTTTGTTTGGCACCCGCACCGGTTTTGCCATCCTTTTCGCCGGCGGCATCCTACTGTTTGCGATTCTTGCCTTTGTAATGGAGAAGCGCACCCATAAGATGTATGTCGACCGTGGCCCCAAGTCCGAGGACGAAGAAGACGGCTTCTGGGACTAGCCTGCCAAAAAGAGACAGGCTTATTTTGGTCGGTTTTATCTGGGCAAACGCAAGCGCCCCGCAACTGGAATTGAGCCAGTCGCGGGGCGCTTTTCGTACATGCAACAAAACCGCAGGAAAAAACCTGCCAAAATAAACCTGTCCCTAAATGGCGGGTTTTACTGGAGGGTGGCGTCGATGGCCTTGACCAGAGCGCTGCGCATGCCGGCGTCCTCGAGCGCGACGACGCCCTTGATGGTGGCGCCACCGGGTGAGCATACGGCATCCTTCATCGCCGCAGGATGCTGGCCAGTCGCAAGCTGTAGCTTTGCCGTGCCCAGCACCATCTGGCTCACAATGCGATAGGCATCGGCGCGCGGGATACCGTGCTTGACGGCCGCGTCGCCCAAGGCTTCAATCGCCATGGCGACAAATGCCGGTGCGCAACCGCCCACGGTACCGCCCACAAACAGCAGACTCGTGTCGAGCTCGACGACGGTGCCAAGCTTACCGAGCAGGTCGAGCACCACGGCACGCTGCTCGCCGTTGAGCGTAGAGGACTTCTCGCAGGCGATGACGCCCTCGCCCACCGAAACCGGCGTGTTGGGCACCGTCGAGATGTGTGCGACACCCGGCAGGACCTGCTCCCACTTGGCGCTATCCCAGGTCCAGGCGACCGAAAGGACAACCTTGTCGGCAAGGGTTTCTTTGAGCGGAGCGAAGACCTTCTCAATCATGTATGGCTTGACCGCAGCAACCACGATATCGGATGCGGCGACAACCTCCGCCGCATCACGACAGGCAACCATCCCACGTGCCTCACAACGCTCGACCAAGGCGTCGTAGTGGCCCGCGCAGGCGCACATATCGCTCGCAGCCACACCGGCGGCGATCCAGCCATCGGCCATAGCGCTCGCCATATTGCCAAAACCGACAAATCCGATCTTCATATCTCATAGTCCTCTCAGACACGCTCTTCAAAACGAAGGCTATTGTCCCACGGCATTGTTTCGTATTGCCGACCTATTTGTGATACGGCTCGCCACGGCTGATCTTGCAGGCGCGGTAGATTTGCTCCAGCAGCACCACGCGCGCCAAGTTGTGCGGCAAGGTAATACGTCCAAAGCTGAGCATCTCGTCGGCTCGTGTGCGCACGTCATCGCTCACGCCGTCCGATCCACCAATCACAAAGGCGATGTCGCTGTTACCACGCAGCATAAGATCGTCGAGCCGCGCCGAAAGCTCCTCGCTCGAGCGCTCTTTGCCCTCAATGGCAAGCAGGATCACATGCGCTCGAGGCGGCAGGGCTGCAAGAATCGCCGCACCCTCCTTGTCGCGTGCGGCATCCACGCCGCCCGCCTTAGCCGGGTCGATATCGGCCACCTCGCGGATATCCACCTTGGCATAGGCACCTAGGCGCTTGGTGTACTCAGCGCACGCGTCCTTCCAAAAGCGCTCCTTGAGCTTACCGACGCAAGCGACGGTGTATTTCACGCGCGTCTACTCCTTCGAATCGTTTTGAACTTTGCTGGCGGTCAGCATCTGCTCGAACATCGAGGCCGACTGCGAGAAATCGCTCGGCAGTACGACCGTCGATGATTTACCCGTGCGAGCGAACTCTGTCATCATCTCGGACCACTGCGTAAACATGAACAGCTGGTTGGCCTCGTCGTTACCGACACCCGTCTCCTGGATGATCTCGAGCGAATCCTTAATGCCCAGCGCGATGGCCTTGCGCTGGTTGGCGATGCCTTCGCCCGCCTTTTCCATCGCCTCGGCCTCGGCGGTCGCCTCGGTGACGCGCTTGATGCGGTCGGCCTCGGCGAGCTCCTGCGCAGCAGCGCGCTTTCGCTGGGCAGCATTGATGTCGTTCATGGAGTTCTCGACCTCGGTCGGCAGCGCGATCTTGGTGATGAGTGTCGACACGAGGGTAAAGCCGTAGGCAGCCATCTGCTCGGACACGGTGGCATTAACGTCCTTGGCGATGTCATCCTTCTTGGCAAAGACCTCATCGAGCGTATAGACAGGGATGGAAGAGCGCAGGGCGTCGGTGATGAAATCACGCATCTGGTCGACGGGCTCCTGCAGCATGTAGTAGCTCTTGTAGATGCCCGAATCTGCCGGGCCGGCGCCCATGTCATAGCTCACGTGGTACTGAGCAGAGACCTCAAGGCCGATGGTCACGTTGTCCTGGGTCTTAACGTCGATGCCAAAACCGTTTTTCATGGTGCGCAGACTCACCGTGGCGGCCTTGCGGTCGATCACGGGCACCTTCATGTGAAAGCCCGCGTTGACGATGCGATTGAACTTGCCCAGACGCTCGATGATCACGGCATGCTGCTGTTCAACGACATAGCAGGCGTTGGGGAGCAGCAGCAACAAAATGATGATGGGAAGTAGAAAGCTCGTAAGAGCAGCGATGATACCGGACAACAGCATGGTCTCTCCTCTGATAGGCACACGTTGGCATTAGGATACCCGCACGAAGCAGCCACGTGACACCAACAGGAGGCCCATAACAAAAAAGCCCCCATTACTGGGAGCTCTTTCATTTAGTGGTGCGGGCGAAAGGACGTCCGCGTATCTGCTTCGCGGATCCGCGCCGGCTTCGGCCGCCTGCCGGCGTCCTCGCCAGCTCGCTAAAAACGCTCCGCGTTTTCTTGGCGCTCGCTCCTTCGCAGGTTCAAGTCCCCGCGATGGGCCCATAACAAAAAAGCCCCCATTGCTGGGAGCTCTTTCATTTAATGGTGCGGGCGAAAGGACTTGAACCTTCATGGGGTTGCCCCCATACGGACCTGAACCGTACGCGTCTGCCAATTCCGCCACGCCCGCGTGCAGGAATTAGAATAACGGAGCGCCACCACGAACGCAAGAACTATTTTTGAAAAAGTTTGCAGGCATTCTCCCAAGCGGCTTGCGCGATTGTTTCGGCGTCCTCACCAGTGCGATCGACACGGTCGTTAACCAGCGCGTTTGCCGTAATGGAGATCATTGCGGGCTCGCATTCAAGACCGCG
>CABQKL010000093.1 GCA_902464645.1 uncultured Collinsella sp. | reverse complement strand
GCGCGGCGGCAGCCTCGTCCTCGGTCATCGCGAACGGACGGATGGTGGCATGCGGGCACACATAGGCGCACTGGTTGCACTGGATGCACTTGGTCTCGTCCCAGTGAGGAACGACCACGGCGACGCCGCGCTTCTCGTATGCGGAGGCACCCAGCTCAAACTGGCCGTCGGCGCAATCGACAAAGGCGGAAACGGGCAGGCTGTCGCCATCCATGCGATCGATGGGCTCGAGCAGGTTCTTGACCTGCTGGGCGATGGCGGACTTGGTCTCCTCGGAGAGCTCGACGGGGGCGGCATCCTCGGCAGTTGCCCAGTCGGCCGGAACCTCGAACTTGCGGAAGGCGGTAGCGCCGGCATCGATAGCCTTGTGGTTGGCGTCGACGATGGCCTGGCCCTTCTTCATGTAGGACTTGGTGGCCGCGTCCTTCATGTACTGCAGGGCGTCCTCGGCGGGCAGGACCTTGGCCAGTGCGAAGAAGGCGGACTGGAGCACCGTGTTGGTGCGCTTGCCCATGCCGACCTTGGCAGCCAGGTCGATAGCGTCGATCAGGTAGACGTTGACGTTGTTGTTCGCGATGTAGCGCTTGGCCACGGCGGGCATGTGCTCGGCGAACTCCTCGTCGCTCCACTGGCAGTTGACCAGGAAGGTGCCGCCCGGCTTGACGTCGCGGACCATCTTGAAGCCCTTGACGATGTAGCTGGGGTTGTGGCAAGCGACAAAGTCGGCCTTGGTCACGTAGTACGGCGAGCGAATCGGGGAATCACCAAAGCGCAGGTGCGAGACGGTGACGCCGCCGGTCTTCTTGGAGTCGTACTGGAAGTAGGCCTGAACGTACTTGTCGGTGTGGTCGCCGATGATCTTGATCGAGTTCTTGTTGGCGCCGACGGTACCGTCGCCACCCAGACCCCAGAACTTGCACTCGATGGTGCCGGGGGCTGCGGTGTTGGGCGCATCCTCGACCTCGGGCAGGCTCAGGTTGGTCACGTCATCGACAATGCCGATGGTGAACTCGCGCTTGGGCTCGTCCTTCTTAAGCTCCTCGAAGACAGCAAACGCGGACGCGGGAGGCGTGTCCTTGCTGCCCAGGCCGTAACGGCCGCCGAC
Organism: uncultured Collinsella sp.; assembly: GCA_902464645.1. Lineage (GTDB taxonomy): Bacteria > Actinomycetota > Coriobacteriia > Coriobacteriales > Coriobacteriaceae > Collinsella. The sequence continues at coordinate 5,718 of CABQKL010000093.1, read as the reverse complement.
GACCTTGATGCCCGTCTTGCCGGCCTCGTAGAGAGCGGAGACGACGTCCTGGTAGAGCGGCTCGCCGATGGAACCCGGCTCCTTGGTGCGGTCCATGACGGCGATCTTTTTGACGGTCTCGGGGAGAACGTCGACAAAGTGCTTGATGGAGAACGGACGGAACAGGCGAACCTTGACCAGGCCGACCTTCTCGCCGTGAGCGTTGAGGTAGTCGATGACTTCCTCGAGCACGTCGCAGAAGGAGCCCATGCACACGACGACACGATCGGCATCGGGAGCGCCGTAGTAGTTGAACAGGCCGTAATCGGTGCCGAGCTTTTCGTTGATCTTCTTCATGTAGCCCTCGACGACGGCGGGAAGCTCGTCGTAGACCTTGTTGCAGGCCTCGCGGTTCTGGAAGAAAATGTCGCCATTCTCGTGGCTGCCGCGGGTATGCGGGTGCTCAGGGTTGAGCGCGTGATCGCGGAAAGCCTGGACGGCGTCCATGTCGCACATCTCGGCCAGATCCTTGTAGTCCCACATGGCGACCTTCTGGATCTCGTGGCTGGTGCGGAAGCCATCGAAGAAGTTAAGGAACGGGGTCTTGCCCTCGATGGCGGCAAGGTGAGCCACCGGCGAAAGGTCCATGACCTCCTGGACGTTGCCCTCGGCGAGCATGGCGAAACCGGTCTGACGGCAGGCCATGACGTCGGAGTGATCGCCAAAGATGTTCAGGGCGTGGGAAGCGACGCAACGCGCGGAGACGTGGAAGACGCCCGGGAGCTGCTCGCCCGCGATCTTGTACATGTTCGGGATCATCAGGAGCAGGCCCTGAGAAGCCGTGTAGGTGGTGGTCAGAGCACCGGCGCCCAGCGAACCGTGAACGGTACCGGCTGCACCTGCCTCGGACTCCATCTCGACGACCTTGACCGGGGTGCCAAAGATGTTCTTGCGACCCTGGGCCGCCCACTGGTCGACATGGTCGGCCATCGGGCTGGACGGCGTAATGGGATAAATTCCCGCTACCTCGGTGTACGCATACGAAACATATGCGGCCGCCTCGTTGCCGTCCATAGACTTAAACTTACGCGCCATATACCCCTCTCCTCTCATATAGGTATACAGGCCCCGGCGATTGCCGGGATGTTGGCGTGATGGGATTTTCGCTGTTGCTTCCAATCATCTGGCAGGCAGACTGAGCAGCAGGCACATGGCGTGGAGAGAAGGCATGCCAAGGCGAGGAGGGCTGCACGCGCTCCACAGGCCCAGCTACCCGTCTTGCACATGACCGAGCGCCGCAAAGGCCGCATGCCGGATGCTCCCGGGCACGCCCCGGCGATGGGAAGCGCCCGCAACGGAAATCCGCATGCGGGCTTATTGTACCCCGCCGCCAAGCCATATTTCGACAAATATAGGTGGGCGGTAAAGGTTTACCTTAGGTGACTGCCAAGGGGCGAGATGGCCCCTCGGACGGAAAAGTCGCAGCCTGCATCGAGAGTGGATAATCTCCCACTTTTTGCCTGTATCTTGACCAAAAGTGGGAGATTATCCACTCTCATGGGTTGTGCGTCCGAAAATCCTCTCTCGTGCGTCCGGAAATCCACTCTCGTTTCTCTATCGCCGACCACACGGCAGTTGCGGTGAAATGGGGACTGTTTTTGCCGGTCGCGGCCTTAAACAGTCCCTATTTCACCGCAACTCATTTAGGAGATGAGTTAGAGAGCGCCGAGGAGGATGGCGTAGGTGGTGGATTCGCCGAGCCTGAGCTCGTCACCGGGGTTGAGCTGAGCGGAGCGGCCGGGCTCGACCTGGGTGCAGACGTTCGTCGCGCCGTTTACCACCACGGTTCCGTTGGTGGACGACAGGTCCTCGACGTACCAGACATTTTGGCCATCGCACCACACGTGGGCATGGCGAGCCGAAACGTCATCGCCCACATCGGTGATATCGCCTTCCCCCGTCGCCAGCGCACCGATCTCCACACCCTGCTCACTCGGCTGAATCCAGCGCGGAGCGCTCACCACGTAGCCGTTTTGCACGCGAAGCAGGCCCAGCGGATGCGCAGGCGCCGCCTCGTGATCGCCCGTGACCGTCGAGGTGCTCAGTGAGCGCGGCGTCGACGTGGCGCCGCCGCAGGTCGCATGAGCGTAGTCGATGGCATAGGTCACCGAGGATCGAACATCTGCCGAGCAACCGACGGCTACAAACAGCACCAGCACGGCCTCGGCACGTTCGGCGGGCATAAGCTCCGCCGCCTGCGACAGGCGCTCGACCGCATTGCGGTAGAGGCTCGTATCCTGATGGCATTCCTCGAGCGCCCGCACCATGGGCTCGCCAGCGGGCCCGCACACCATGTTGATCACCGCCGTGGCATTCATGGGATTGCGGCGGCGCAGGGCCAGATGCGACATGATGCGCGCGGCCGAGGTGCCGTAATCGGCAAAATAGCGCTCCTGCAGCGTGCCGACCGGAGCGCGCACGATAAAACGCGAGACCCAGGAGCGATCGGCGGCGCGGCTCTGCGGACTACGGCCGTCGGCGAGCGGGCGGCTCGAGAGCACCAGGCCGCACAGTTCGATATGGCTCAGGTGCGCTGCGCGCTTAAAGATGTCAAACATTGCCCCGCACGGGGTGAGCTCAGCTTGAGAAGCCATGGCTTAGCCCTCCTTGGTCGCAGAGATAGTGTCGGATACTTCGGCCGGCCCGCCAAAGGCGCGAACAGCCGCGGCTCCGCCGGCAAGCGGCGTCGCCATGGGAATTTTCGCACGTCGTGCTGACACGACGGGAAGCTCAAAGGCAAACCCCATCGCCAGCAAAAACCACGTGAGCGCATAGGTTGCAATTATGGCGGCCACCAGGCCACCCGCCACGGCATGCTGGGAAAACACGGCGCATGCGAGTGCGGCCAGAGCCGGAACCTCACAGGCGGAAAGGGCCAACACGCCCTGCAGGAACCCCGCGCGGCGATTGCGCGCCAAGGCTCCGACGGCAATGCCCGCCACGCCCGGCAGCGCCAACGCCAGCACGGCGACGATGCCCGGCAGCTTCCCGGACCACACAAGCGGTCCCACGACGAGCGTCACATGGGCGCCCGACGCCAACAGCGCCGCTGATACCACAACCGCAGCCCAAAGCACGCCGCATGCCGCCGTCGCACCAACCGTCGCCGCACGCCGGGCCGCGTGCCCCGATACCTCCATCGGGCACGGCATGAGCGGCTCGCCGCGAAGCGAGCGACCGACGTTTTGCGCGTAGTGGTCGCAAAACGTCGTAAGCGCCGCCTCCACCGCGGCGGGCTCGGGACGATCGCCCTGATTACACGACAGGCAGGTCATGACCACGTCGAACAGCTGGGCATCGACAAATGCCAGCGCGTCGCGAAGCTCCTCGGAGTCCGGCTCGAGCCCCATCTGCTGTGCCTGCTCGGCGGCGGCGAGCGCCACATCGGGCTCGCGTCGCAGCAGTTGCGTCAAGTCGCAGCCGGGCGCGTGGGCGCCGACGGGATAATCGGGCAGCGTATCCATCTTGAGACGATAAGGGCTGGCGATATCGCGCGTCTTTTTGCGCGAGCCCGAAGTGCCCGACGTGCCCGGCGCTACTTCGTACGGCGCGACACCGGCGATGAGCTCATAGACCGTGCTCGCCGCGGCATACACGTCGATTGCCGGCGACATGCGCAAAACGCGCAGGTCGGCAATATCGTCGGTGAGCATCTCGGGCGGAGCGTAGGCAACCGTCGCGCGACGCAACGTGGCGTAGCGCTCTGTAAAGGACTCCCTGCCGCCGGTTCCCGCCACCGCAGAGGCAGGCTCGAGCGCCAGCGACGAGCCAAAATCGATGAGGCACAAATCGAACGTGCCTTCGGCAAGCTGTCGGTCGAGCGGCAGGCGCGCCGTGCGCACCATAATATTGGCCGGCGAGATGTCGCGATGGACGAACCCCTCCCCCACCAAGCTCATGCGGCAGAGCAGATCGAACAGGTCGCGACCCAGGCGCGCCGCCACGAGCGGCGACAGACGCCCGGCATCGTCCACGGCAAAGCGCGGGCGCAGGCGAGCGAGCGTCTCGCCCTCGACCCACTCCATGACAATCGCGGGCACGCCGTCGACCTCGCCCCACCCGTACAAGCGGGGAAAGCCCTTAAGGCCCGAAAGGGCACGATGGCATTCATATTCCTCGCGAAACGCCGCCTTGAACTTGGTGACCAGCGCCTCGTGGGCGACATCGTCATCAAATTCGTCGCGCGTTGGCAAGATGAGCTGCTTGAGCGCCACGGCCTCGCCCTGCGCGTTGACGGCACGCGTCACACGGCCGATACCACCACGGCGCATGGTGGCGTCATCGGCAAACAGCATCGTAAAACGGCGAAGGTAGGCGGGAAGCTCGTCCGTGCCCAGGGCGACGGCCGGCTCAAACCCGTCGACGCGCGCCAGGCGCAGGCCCACCATGGGATCACGGTTGAGCGACTGGGCTGCCGCAGAAGCGAGATCGTTCGTCATAGGGCGATCGCCGCCAGGCTATTGTTGAAGTTGTTAAGCGCAATGTCATCATCGCCGTAATGCCCCACCCATTGGCACAGGTTGGTGTAGCAGCCCCATAGGTTGGCGTACTGCCGATACCACTTTGAGTGGGGAGAAAACGTTTGCCGGCCAAACTCGGCACGGATGACAAACATATCGTTGGCCAGGTTATCGCACGGCCCGGTATCGCCTGTTGCGTTATAGGTCGAGACCGCGCTATTTGCCCGAGAGACATAGCCGTCGAGCATATTGCACTTGGTCACGAGCCAGCTGTGTATGCTTTCCTCCTCGGCGGTCGAAAGGCCGCTGGAGCTTGTATTGCCACCGGTGTTGCCGCCCGTCAAGCTGTCGCCCCCAGACCCGCCGGAGGCGGAGCCCGAACCGGAGCCACCGCTCGAGTTCGACGAATCGGAGCTGGAGCCAGACGAACCGGAGCCGCCAGGTTTCCCCGACTGCTGCGTATCCTGACCCTTTTGCTGCTCGGCCTTGTTTACGACGGTCGAAACGCTGTTATCGGAAAGGTGATGGATGATCTTGGTGTTGGTGAGCACGATGGTCTTGCCGTTGGCAAGCGCGATTTCGTTGTCCGACGCCTCGGCGCTGCCCGCGTCGTCGACACCAAACACGACGTGCGTGACTACGCTCGCCCAGGCGTATCCGGTTGTGGTGCCCAAATCGCTTTTGGCCTTGTGCCCCACGCGCAACTCGCGCGCGGTACGCGCTTGCACCATAGGTGGCACAGCCAAACCGTAGGCAGAAACGCCGGCAACGACCAGCGCCAGCGAACAGGACAGCAGCACACACGCCCGAGGCGCCAGGCCCAGCCGGCGCCGCATGCGCACCGCGGCGCCATGCTTTGTCTGAGTGCCCCCGGGCCGCATGCGTTCTCCTCCAACAAAAACACGCCGCTTAAAAGCGGCGCATTCTTTCATATCCACATTTGAGTGTATCAGCGAACCAAAAAGGTTGCGCAACGAATGGGCAAATACGAGGTGCAAGTGGACCCATCCACGCGATAAGCGGATGAAAAGCAGGTTTGTTGCACAACAAATGCATGAACACGTGCCCAATTATGAGCGCCCCGTGCGGCAGGCCGACGGGACATGCCGCGGAGCTGACGCCGCCTAGATCGCGCGGCGGGCCTCGATAGCGCGGCCGAGCGTGAGCTCGTCGGCATACTCCAGGTCGCCGCCCACGGGCAGGCCGCTCGCCAGACGCG
>CABQKL010000092.1 GCA_902464645.1 uncultured Collinsella sp. | reverse complement strand
GTACCGGGCGCTGATGCGCCCGCACGAGGTCAGGAGGCCCGAGGACGCCTCGGAGCTCGTGGCGGCCAGGCGCGCGGCGAAGGTCAGCCAGGTGAGGGCGGCGTCCATACTGGGCACCAGCGAGAAGTACATCTCGATGCTGGAGAGGGGCCAAAGGGAGCTCAAGCCCATAAGGAGGGCCTACGAGGCATGGGTCGAGGCCGGACTTCCGCTCGATTGGGACAGGCAAGCCTTCGAGGCCGAGCGCAAAATGGATTCTAAAAAACACCTTGCCAAATAGGAGCGTCAGACCAGAAGTGCCCCCGTTCGTAGCTCCGAAGGAGCAGAACGGGGGCACTTCATTGGTCGAGGACGTTTTCAAAACCAAGCCCGGTCCCGGCCGGACAGCCCACGAACGCTACAGGTTCTTGACACCCATCGCGCGCATGGCGTTCAGGATGGCGATGATTGCCACGCCTACGTCGCCAAAGACCGCAAGCCACATGTTGGCGATGCCGAGCGCCGCAAGCACCAAAATCAGCAGCTTAATACCCAGCGCGAAGATGATATTCTGCCAGACAATCGACATGGTCTTGCGCGCCACGCGGATCGCGCGGGAAATGTTGGACGGCTTGTCATCCATCAGCACGACATCCGCCGCCTCAATCGCAGCGTCGGAGCCCATGGCGCCCATGGCAATGCCCACATCGGCGCGCGTAAGCACAGGCGCATCGTTGATGCCGTCGCCGACAAAGGCGAGCTTGCCCTTACCGCTTTCGGCCGCGAGCAGCGCTTCAACACGCTCGACCTTGTCGCCCGGCAGCAGCTGCGCATGGAACTCGTCGAGGCCGAGCTGCTTGGCCACCGCAGCAGCCACTTCCTCGCGGTCGCCCGTGAGCATAACGGTGCGCTTGACGCCGGCGGCGTGCAGGTCGCGGATCGTCTGCTCGGCATCGGCCTTAACGGTGTCTGCAATCACGATGTGGCCGGCGTACACGCCGTCAACGAGCACATGCAGAATCGTTCCAACGACCTCGCAATCGGGCGCTTCGACTCCGGCCGCGGCGAGCATCTTTGCGTTGCCAACGACGACGTGCTTGCCGTCGATGCTTGCCGTCACGCCGTGGCCCGCGTCGTTGGCGGAGTCGCTCACGCGTTTGGGGTCGACCTCGCCCTGGTAGGCGGTGCTTACCGACTGCGCGATGGGGTGATCGGAGAACGACTCCGCAAGGGCTGCGACCTCAAGCAACGACTGCTCGGTATAGCCAGCCTCGGGGTGCACCGCGACCACCGAGAAAGTGCCGTTGGTGAGGGTGCCTGTCTTGTCAAAGACGACGGTGTCCACGTCGGCGAGCGTCTCGAGGTAGTTAGAACCCTTGATGAGAACGCCCAGTTTGGAGGCGCCGCCGATGCCGCCAAAGAAGCTCAGCGGCACGCTGATCACGAGCGCGCACGGGCAGCTGACGACCAGGAAAGTCAGGCCGCGCAGGATCCAGTCGGACCAGGCGCCGGTGACCAAGCCGCCGCCGAGCGCGAGTACCGCGGCCGCGCCGGTGACGGCGGGCGTGTAGACGCGGGCGAAGCGCGTGATGAAGTTCTCGGTACGCGCCTTCTTTTCGCTGGCGTTTTCTACGAGCTCCAGGACGCGCGCGACGGTGGACTCGCCAAAGGGCTTGGTGGTGCGCACGTGGATGAGACCCGTCATGTTGATGCAGCCGCTGATGATATCGTCTCCGGTTTTGGCCGGGCGGGGGACCGACTCGCCGGTAAGGGCGGCGGTATCGAGCTGCGTCTCGCCTTCGACGATGACGCCGTCGATGGGCACGCGCTCGCCGGGCTTGACGACGATGACGGTGCCGACGGCGATGTCATCGGGGGAGACCTGCTCGAGTGTGCCGTCGGGTTGCTCGACGTTGGCGTAATCGGGCGCGATGTCCATCATGGCGCTGATCGATTTGCGGCTCTTGCCCACGGCGTAGGCCTGGAACAGCTCGCCGACCTGATAGAACAGCATGACAGCGGCGCCTTCGGCCATGTGCGGGTCGGTGTCGGGGAAGAGCACCATGGCAAACGCGCCGATGGTCGCGACGGCCATGAGGAAGCTCTCGTCGAACGCCTTGCCGCGGCGGATGTTGCTGAACGCCTTCTGGAGTACGTCGTAGCCGGCAATTAGGAACGGCACCAGGAACAGCACGAAGCTGGCGTAGACGTCACCCGGGGTGCCGAATGCGGCGGTAAGGGTACCGAGCTCGTCGAGGGCGTAGACCACCGCAAAAATGCCCAGTGCTACCAGGATACGATTGCGCTTATGCTCAAGGGACTCTTTCTTCTTGCGCTTCTTCTTTTTCTTTGTGGGATCGGCGGCTGCCATGATTCAAACCTCCCATTTGAATGTATGAACACTCGCTCATATAACTTCGCGAGCAAAGGCCGCGGCAAGCGCGGCCTTGCGGGTCAGCGTATGCGCAGGCTAGAGAATGATCTCGCAGTCCGGCTCGGCGTCGGCGGTAAACTCCACGACGCGGTCCAGAACCTCGTCGAACTCGGCGTCGTCGGCCTCGAGCGTCAACTTCTGGGTCATAAAGTTGACCGAAACGGACTTGACGCCTTTGAGCTTGGCCAGCTCGTCTTGAAGCTCACGCGCACAGTTGGCGCAGTCGATCTCGTCGAGCTTGAACTGCTTTTTCATGGTGGGTTCCTTTCCCCGTTTTTGCGGCTTGGGTGCAGGCCGCGCTGGTACCGTGGTTGGTCGCTATTCGCAGATGTGGCTCATGCCCTGGTTGAGCATGGTATAGACATGATCATCGGCGAGCGAGTAGAGAATGTTGCGGCCGTCGCGTCGGAATTTAACCAGGTGCGACTGCTTGAGCGTGCGCAGCTGGTGCGACACCGCAGACTGCGAGGTCTCGGTCGCTTCGGCGATATCTGCCACGCAGAGTTCGCGGCCCATGAGGGCGTAAAGGATCTTGATGCGCGTGGTGTCGCTGAAAACCTTGAACAGGTCGGCAAGGTCGTACAACAGCTCCTCGTCGGGAAGGTCCTCGGGCGAGCAGGTGGTGGGGACGTCGGGCACGATGGTGGTGTCGATGCCGGACTTTATTTCATCAGCGTGATCGCTCATTGCAATATCCTTTCATATGAACATGCGCTCATATAACTTGCTTCCGATTATATGAGCGCATGTTCATATGTCAATAACGTTCAGGTAATTCGTCGTACAAAATGATGAGGAAAAGCGGACGAGATCCCGGACTAAGCGGTTTTGATTAGCGATGCCGGGGTGGGTGCCCCTGCGCCGTGCAAAAATTGGAGTATTCTGCAACGATAGGGGGTCTGTTAATCTATCGCGGGCCAAATAATGTAGTTCAAGAGCTATCTTAGGGTGTTAAACCGATGAGTTCTTCCTCAAATGTTGCCTAACGTTCTCACGCAAGAGTGATTTCGCTTCACATTTGGATCCACTCGAGGGTGATGGACACCCGACCCTGCTGAATACTCGCAATTTTGCACGTCGCTAGGGTACCCACCTTGTTAGTCGGCCTAGTTTCCGGCCCCGAAGACCCTGCCCTCGGGCGTGAAGCTGCTTGTTTGGTTGAGTGATGGGCTGCCTGGTTCGACGATTTGCATGTCATCGATTGCCGGAGCCTCGTTAATCGTCGGATCGTCCAATGTGATGCTTTCGAGCATTGCTTTTTCGAGATCGATTCGTTGACGCTCTTCGGAATCCTGGCGAAGCTCCTCCTGGATTCGTTTCTTCTCCTCAATAAACCTTCTGAGCACAAACAGTCTCAGGTCCTCTTGCATGATTTGAAAGTCTTTTGGCAGACGCGAGGGGCGTATACCTTCTTTTCGTTGGATTGCCTCCATGACCCTAACGAAAGAGCTGGCATGCATAAAGGAATAACGGCTGACGGTGATGATTCCGTACCCCATGGACGCAAGCGCATTCTTGCGCTCCTCGTCGATAGCGCGGTCCTCTTCGGCGTCGTGAAAAAACTCGTTGTATTCAATATCTGTTCGAGATTTCTTCAGATATGCATCCATAAAGAACTTTTTGCGTCTCGTGAGATTTTTTGCGGCGGCGGTGACCTGCACCTCGTAATCGGTCTCAATTCCCTTAATACCAAGTCCACCTTCGCTTTTGGGCAGCGTAAGCATCATGACAAAGGCCGTTTCCATGGGAGAGCGGCATCCATCGCGTACACATTGAATAGCCTTTCGGGCAAGGGCCAAACCGTCGCATCTGGTAATGGAATTAAAGAACTGCTTTAACCTCTCGGTTGAGGTAAGTGGGAAACGCTCGGCATAAGAGGTAGAAGAACCGGTTCCAAGGGAATAGGCGCCGCACAGTTCAAAGTAGTACTCCACTAGTTCGCGAAAAGGGAGATAGGTGGCGGCCTGAAGTGCACAAAGCTCAACGCCAATAATGTAGATGTCATCTTCTAGCTCTATAAAACGCGAGCATGAGAATCGCTTTGACGAAACGTGGCATTGACAGTTCATCGCGTAGCGCGCGTTCCTGCGATCAAACACCATTACCTCGAGGGGATCGTTTGCGTCGCGGGCAACATCATGTTTGGCAAGCCATTCTTTGGCCGCGTCGAGGAGCGTTCCGGTGGGGCACGATCCGTAAATTGCGGCAGGGCTGCAGGACTCGATGCCTTTCGCAGACACCGAATGCGCGGCCTGATAGACCGCTTTTGCCGTGGTATGTGACAATACGATACTCATGGTATATATCGTGTCAGCTAATGCCGTGTTGATGGAGCTGAGTGGAAAAGTCGTTTTAGAGGTCTAACCAAATGCTGTCCAAAAGCTTGACGCAATTATGGACACACTCACCCCAAATCAATGTTTTCGCTGCTCAGCTATAGCATAGAAACACTCAATTGCTGCACATTTGGTATCGATGCATCGCCATCCGAACACAAATCACGTGTCGGGAAAGTGCCGAAATAGTTAAAAAATAGGGTTCAGAATTTGTGAAGAGCGGACCTGCTTATGGAACGTAGGGCGGCCCCGCTGCGGGGTTTCCCGCTGAGAGGCCGCTCGTGAGTAAACAGTGTTTGTCGCAGGCGTTGCTATTTCGCAAACAGGTTCTTGAGGTTGAACTCGGCTTGGACGGTACGGAGCATGAGGTCAGTGTCGTCGAGGCCCAGATGCTGCTCGTTGGCGTCGGCGGCGAGGGTGCCGCGTCGGCGCGCCCAGTTCTCGAGCGCAGCGGGCGCGGACTCGCGGGGGAGCGAGCGCACGTCGGCGTCCAGGCTGCGGCAGATCTGGCGCGAGTCGATGACGATAATCTTGCCTGTGCGGCGTGCCTCGGCGTAACCGTCCAGATGAATTTTGAACCAGCTGTCCTCGAAGGCGGCGTTATGTGCCATATAGGGATACTTCTTCATGAGCTTGAGCAGCTGCTTCTGCAGCTCCTTGTTCTCGCGGAACGGCTTTTTGCCGTCGATGTCGTCCCAGGTGATGTGATGGATGTTCGATAGCGGCACATCCTCGCCGCGGTAGATGTCGGGCAGGCCGCAGTAGTGTGCCTCGGCGTCATGCGGCACGGCGTCGCTGGTGAGATCCATGATCTCCCAGCCCACGTTGATGATGTAACCGCGCTCGGGCGCGCGGCCGGTGGTCTCGATGTCGATGCCCAGAACCGTGCCTTGGATGGGCTTTCGGGCATAGGCCACGCCGAGTGCATCGCGGTCACCGCGGATCTCGCGCATAACGGACGCGGCGGTGCGCTTTTGCATCTTGCCGATGGCGGCGCAGGTGTCGGCGTCGGACAGACCGCGCGAAAGCGTTGCGGGCGTCACGTTGCGCAGGCGTGTCTCGCCAATCTGATCGCACAGGTCGCGGTTGCGGTCGGCCAGGTCGCGCACGGTGGCAAAGTCGAAGCCGGGGTCATCCTCGGCGGTAAAGTACTCGGTCTCGAGCACCTTGAGGGCCTCTTCGCCTTTCTGACGCTCGGATTCCATGGCACCGTGATCGCCGTAGATAAACATGGGGATAAACGGTTGGCGCTCGTATTCGAGTGCTTGCGATACGTTCATGTGCTGCTCCTTGGACGGGCCGCGTCGTGCGGCTCGGGGTCATTGAGATGTGGCGAGATGATAGTTTACCATGGGCAACTATTGGCATCGCGCCTAGGACAATTACAATACCCTAGTTGACCGCTAGGACTTTTACAATGCTGCCGAAAGACACGAAAGGTTCCATCCGTCATGGATTTGCTGATTGATATTCTGCTCGATGCCGGCAAGGACACGCTCTCGCTGGTGCCGTTCTTGTTGGTGACATATCTGGCTCTCGAGACCCTCGAGCATGTTGCGGGCAACCGCGTTAACGGCGCCATCAAGCGTGCCGGCGCCGCTGGTCCCGTGGTTGGCTCGCTGCTGGGCATAGTGCCGCAGTGCGGCTTTTCGGCCATGGCGGCAACGCTGTACGCCGGTCGTGTCGTGACGCTGGGAACCCTGGTGGCGGTGTTTCTCTCGACCTCCGACGAGATGCTGCCGCTGTTGCTCGCCGAGCAAGTCCCCGTTCAGACCATGGTGATGCTGCTCGCCTCGAAGGCGCTGATCGCGCTGGTCACGGGCTTTATCGTGGATGCCGCCATTCGCGGCCTGCGTCGCAACGCCCGTGCACATGCGGCGATTCGCCGTACCGTGTTGGGAACCGCTGCCAATCCGGCGCATGTTAACTGCGCGCATGACGACCACAGCGGCGGTGACATCATCGACGAGGTGGCCGAGGCGGGCGTGAGCGCCGACCACATCCATGAGCTGTGCGAGCGCGACCATTGCGGTTGTGATGAAGACGAGGACGAGCACGAACATGGACATGACCACGATCACGGTCATGAGGGAGAGCATGAACACCATCATGGCCACGGGCACTCCCACTCCCATGAAGGCGCACCCGTCCTGTCGATTGTCCGCAGCGCCATCTCGCATACCGTGCAGGTATCGGTATTCATTTTCCTGGTGACGCTGGTTCTGGTCGCTGTGCTCGAGACCTTTGGCGAGTCCGCGATCGAGCAGTTCCTGCGTGGCAACGAGACGCTCGCCGTCCTGGGTTCGGCGCTTGTCGGCCTGAT
>CABQKL010000091.1 GCA_902464645.1 uncultured Collinsella sp. | reverse complement strand
GATGGGCGGTGGCTCCGACCGCGACCAGCTGGCGGTTGCACATGAACTGCTCGCTCAAAAAGACAAGGTCGCATCCTATGTTGAGGACGGCGGTTCGCTGCTTGCCATCTGTGGCAGCTATCAGCTGCTCGGCCGTTCGTACTATATGGGTGAGGATCGCATTGAGGGTCTGGGCGTCATTGCCGCCGAAACCGTACGCGGCTCCGATCGCCTGATCGGCAACGTAGCCGTCAAAACCGATCTGGCACCTGAGCCCTTTGTGGGATTCGAGAACCATGGAGGTCGCACGCTTTTGGACGCCGAGGCCACGCCGCTCGGAACGTCCGTCATCACGGGCACCGGCAACAACGGCGACGATGGCTTTGAGGGCCTGATCTACAAGGGCGTCATCGGCACGTACCTACACGGACCGGCACTGCCCAAGAACCCCGAGCTCGCCGACTGGCTGATCGCGCACGCCCTCGAGCGCCGCGGCGATGCGCAGGCCACAGCCCTGCTGCCGCTCACGCCCCTCGACGACACCTACGAGCACGCCGCCCACGACGCCGCCATGAAGCTCCTCCCCTAACACCCCACCACCACAAAAGGGACAGGCACCTTTGTGGTGGTTTTTCAGTTTGCCAACGATATGTGAACGGCTAAAAAAGTCTGCTATACTCTTTCCCGCTGTCCCCATCGTCTAGCGGCCAAGGACGCCACCCTTTCAAGGTGGATATCGCGGGTTCGAATCCCGCTGGGGGCACCACAGAATCTGAGAAGCCCGTTGCCAATTCGGTAGCGGGCTTTTTGCTACCCATGCGCCGGGATTCGAACCCGACAGGGTGCGGAGCTGAGGAAACGCGCAAGCGTTTTCCAGCGCAGCACGCAAGGAGTGAAGCGACGCAGCGAATGCGGGCGGCGCCAGCCGCACGCGGACATCCCGCTGGGGGCACCATTTGAATTGAAGAGCCCGTTACCCTCGCGGTAGCGGGCTTTTTGCTACCCATGCGCCGGGATTCGAACCCCGAGGGCATTAAATCACACTGTCGTCCAAGGGCCTGTGGGCAAAAAATAGCAAATATGAGTACTGTTACCAATTTAGTAACAGCGATTTCATGCCATCAGAAGGCGATTTAGACGCCAGGGGTCCTACGGCGGAAGAATTGCAGGCGTTTATCAGCTATGTACTTGGACATATGTTGCGTAACAACCCATATTTTGTAAATAGATAATGCTACAGGACTTGTGACAGTACTCATATTTGACGTTTTTTGCCCACGACCCCTTATTACGTGGGCGAATCAGTTGCAAAACGGACTCCTAAGCGTCCTTCGCAATCAAAAAGCCGGGGCCCGCGCGATGCGGACCCCGGCTCAATACCGTGACGATATGTCAGTTACGCTCTACACGTAGAACAGGATGTCGTCGTAGGTCGGGACCGGCCAGTAGTCGGCTGCCACGATCTCTTCCATGGCATCCACGGCGGCGCGCAGCGTATCCATAGCGGGAACGACCTCGTGTGCATACACATTGGCCTGCTCCTGACCATCGAGGGCTTCGGCCTTCTGATGCACGGCGTCGAGCGCCTTGATGGAGTCGTTGATGGTGGTGATACCGTTGCAGAGCTTGTTGAGCGTGTTCTGCTCGCACTGCATGGCGGCCTCGGCACCGGCGGCACGAATAGTCTCAAGGCCCTTAGCGACCTTGGTGGCATAGGCGGTAATGACCGGGCGATAGGTACGACGCGCCTCGCGAACCATCGTGGTGGCCTCGATGTTCATGAGCTTGTTGTACTTCTCGAGCTTGCAGTCGTAGCGGCACTGAGCCTCGGCCTTGGTCAGGACACCCGTCTCCTCAAAGAGCGCGATGGCCTTATCGGAAACAAAGGCGGGCAGGGCGTCGGCCGTGGTCTTGTTGTTGGCAAGGCCGCGCTTCTCGGCCTCGACGGGCCACTCGTCGGAGTAGCCATCGCCGGAGAAGAGGATGCGCTGGTGGTCGGTCAGGACCTTCTTGCAGTACTCGAGCGCGGCGTCCTGGAACTCATCCTCGGGCGTACCCTCAAGCGCGTCGGCGAAGGACTTGAGCGACTTGGCCACGGCGGCATCGAGCACCAGGTTGGAGTCGGAAACGTTCTGCTCGGAGCCGCAGGCACGGAACTCGAACTTGTTGCCGGTGAAGGCAAACGGGGAGGTGCGGTTGCGGTCGGTGTTGTCCTGCATCAGCTTGGGCAGGGTATCGGCACCCAGGTCGAGTACGCCGCGCGTGGCATGGACGGAAGCCTTGCCATCAATGATCTTCTCGACGACCTCGGTAAGCTGGTCGCCCAGGAAGATGGACATAATCGCCGGAGGAGCCTCGTTGGCGCCCAGACGATGGTCGTTGCCGGCCGAGGCAACAGAGGCACGCAGGAGCTCCTGATAGTTATCGACGGCCTCGATCACCGCGGTGAGGAAGACGATGAACTGCAGGTTGTCGAGCGGGGTGTCGCCCGGATCGAGCAGATTCTCGGACTCAGTGCCAAGCGACCAGTTGTTGTGCTTGCCCGAACCGTTGATGCCCTCGAAGGGCTTCTCGTGCAGCAGGCAGACCAAGTCGTGGCGGGAGGCGATGAGCTTCATCTTCTCCATCATGACCAGATTCTGGTCGATGGCCTCGTTGACTTCGCCATAGACCGGTGCGAGCTCATGCTGGCAGGGAGCAACCTCGTTGTGCTTGGTCTTGGCGGGAATGCCAAGCGCCCACAGTTCATCGTCCAGGTCCTTCATATAGGCCGAGACGGTGGGGCGGATAGCGCCAAAGTAGTGCTCCTCGAGCTCCTGGCCCTTGCAGGGAGCAGCACCAAAGAGGGTGCGGCCGGTGATGACCAGGTCCTTGCGCTTGCGGTAGGCATCCTTCTTGATCAGGAAGTACTCCTGCTCGTCGCCCACGGAAGGAACGACCTTCTTGGGGGTCTTGCCAAACAGCGCCAAAACGCGCTTGGACTCACGCGAGAGCGCGGTCATGGAGCGCAGCAGCGGGGTCTTCTTGTCCAGGGCCTCGCCCGTGTAGGAGCAGAAAGCCGTGGGGATGCACAGGACATCGTCCTTGATAAAGGCGGGGCTGGTGGGATCCCAAGCGGTGTAGCCACGGGCCTCGAAGGTGGCACGCAGGCCGCCGTTGGGGAAGCTCGAGGCATCGGGCTCGCCCTGGATGAGGTTCTTGCCCGTAAACTTGGTAATGGCGGTGCCGTCGTGGTTGGGCTCCAGAAAGCTGTCGTGCTTCTCGGAAGTAATGCCCGAAAGCGGCTGGAACCAGTGCGCGTAGTGCGTCGCGCCCTTGGAGATGGCCCAGACCTTCATGGCATGGGCGACGGCGTTGGCCACATCCAGGTCGAGCGGCTCACCGCCCTCGAGGGTTGCAGCAAGGCGCTTCCAAATGTCCTTGGGGAGGTAGTCCTTCATGACTTCCTCAGAGAACACCATGGTCCCGAAGCGGTCAGTAAGTTCGGCCATACGGAACTCCCTTCGTATCGGCACCGCGTGAGAAGCGGTGTTGATTACTAACGAACGAGTCATAGCTTAGACTCGCCGTGTTTCCGCGACATTACCGTTATGTTGCCGTCGCGAAACCAATCATTGAGGTTACCCTATCGAGGCGGCGTTGCCACCCTCAACAGCCAATCAACTGCATAAATTGCAGACCTCTCCCCATGGTTTAAGGGTAGTCAATTTGGGACGGGGCTTTATTAACTGGTATTTCGCATCAGATACCATTCAATATAGCCCCATCCTACATTGACCGCCCTGTTATAGGAAATGCCGATAGCGAAGCATTTTCGATTGGTATCCCCAAATAGCGAGTGAAACTCCGTCGTGGCACAGTGGTGCTGTAGAATCCTTACAACACATCACACTATTACGTATCTAAAGGAGCACGATATGCGCGTCGACGAGGTTTTTAAGCAGGCAGCATCCCAGGGCACCGCACCCGTTTCGTTTGAGATGTTCCCGCCCAAGGGCGAGCTGACCCTCGACACGGCTCGCAAAGTGGCAGGCAATCTGTGCAAGCTTTCGCCGAGCTTTGTCTCGGTCACCTGCTCGGCTGGCGGCTCGGGTAACGGTGCCACCACCGCCCCCATCGCGCATATGATTTCGAGCGAATTCGATACGCCCTCGGTAGCGCACCTCACCTGCGTGGGCCGCACCCACGCCGACATCGCCGCCAAGATCGACGAGTATCGCACCGCCGGCGTTGAAAATGTGCTGGCCCTGCGTGGTGATCTTCCCGCCGGCGCGACCGAGGACGACAAGCCCGCCTCGGACTACGCCTACGCCCGCGACCTCATCCCTGAGCTCGTCGACGCCGGCTTTTGCGTGGGCGCCGCAGCCTACCCCGAGGGCCACATTGCCTGTGAGGATCTCAACGCCTCGGTCGAATACCTCAAGCAAAAACAGGACGCCGGCGCGAGCTTCTTTGTGACGCAGCTCTTTTTTGATAACGAGTGCTTCTACCGTTTTCGCGAGCTTGCCGACAAGGCCGGCATCACCGTGCCCATTACCGCGGGCATCATGCCGTTTATGGGCAAGTCGCAGATCAGCCGCATGGTCTTTATGTGCGGCGCGTCGCTGCCCTCCCCCGTCATCAAGATTCTCGCCAAGTACGAGAACGACCCCGAGAGCCTGCAGGCGGCCGGTGTAGATTATGCCGCCCATCAGCTTTGCGACCTCAAGGAGCACGGTGCCGACGGTCTGCACCTGTACACTATGAACCGTCCTGCAATCGCCGCAACCATTATGGAGCGCCTGGGGTAATGGAAAAACCGCACATCGATACAGCTTTTGGTGAAGTGCCGGCCGACCTTGCGTCGCCGGCGCTCTACCGTATCGATGCCGCCCATCGCCCCCGAGTCGACCGTGCCGAGATGCTGCGCTACCTGGGCTACGGCGGTCAGCAGATTGAGCCCGAGCTGTCGCAGCGTATTGAGCTTGTTGTTGAGCGTCTGGAGCTGGACATTGAACCCCGTGGTGTGCGCCGCGTATTTGCCATCGATGCCACGAGCGTCGATGAGCAGGGAGAGCCCAGCATCCGTCTGGTTGGCACCAACGTTGAGCTGCGGGGCCGCGATATCTACCGCCACCTTAAAGACGCCCGCTTTGCCGCACTCATGGCGTGCACCCTCGGCATGGACGCCGAGCGTCGTCTGCGCACCACGGGAGCCCAGCAACCCCTAGAGGGAGCCGTGCTCGATGCCGCGTGCTCTGCCTATGTGGAAGCCGCCGTTGAGCAGATGGACCAGCAGGTCAAGGCTGCGGCCGCCGCACACGGACTCGCCGGTAACTGGCGCTTTAGTCCCGGCTACGGCGACTGCCCGCTTGCGGCTCAGCGCTCAATCGTAGCTGCACTCAACGCCACACGGCTCATCGGGCTTACCGTCACACCCACCAGCCTACTCATGCCCACTAAGAGCGTGACCGCAGTGATTGGTCTGTTTGACGGCGAGGTCCACGACGCCCAGAGCCGCCCCACCTGCAATATTTGCCGCATGCGCGAGCACTGCCGCTTCCGCGCCGCCCACACCACCTGCTATTCCAGCCATTAGGAGCTCATCGATGTTTACTCCGCTTATCACCCATGATCTGGACGGCGCCGCGCTGGCGGCGCCCGTTGATGCCGCACGCCGCAATGGCGCTGCATACAAGACGCGCACGATCGACGACCTTCGCATTAAGGACGATCGCCTGCGCGCCGCCATCGAGGGCACGGGGCACCTGCTGTTCGACGGCGGCATGGGCACCATGCTGCAGGCGGCCGGCATGAAGGCCGGCGCCCTGCCCGAGCTGCTCAACTTTGAGGAGCCCCAGGTCATTACCGATATTCAGCGTCAGTACGTCGAGGCCGGCTGCGACGTGATCACCGCCAACACCTTTGGTGCCAACGCCCACAAGCTCGACGGTGCCGCCACCGTGGCAGATGTCTTTGCCGCCGCCGTCGCCTGCGCCCGCGCGGCCGGTGCCCGCTACGTCGCTGGCGACATCGGCCCCATCGGTGCGCTGCTTCGCCCCTTGGGTACTCTGAGCTTCGACGAGGCCTATGACCTCTTTGCCGAGGAAGTGTGCGCCGGCGTCGACGCGGGCGTGGACCTCTTTATTATCGAGACCATGACCGACCTTGCCGAGATCAAGGCCGCCGTCCTCGCCTGCCGCGAGAACTCCGACCTGCCCGTCTTTGCCACCATGACCTTTGAGGAAGACGGTCGCACCTTCCTGGGTACGAGTCCCGAAGTTGCCGCCATCACGCTCGACGCCATCGGCGCTGACGTCCTGGGCATCAACTGCAGCCAGGGCCCGGCCGAGCTCCGAGGACTCGCCGCGCGTATGCTCACCGTCACCGACAAGCCCGTTATGGTGCAGGCCAATGCGGGACTGCCCCACGTGGACGACGACGGTAATACCGTCTTTGACATCCAGGCCCCCGAATACGCCAAGGCCGTCGCCGGCATGATCGCCGACGGCGTGAGCGTCGTGGGCGGTTGCTGCGGAACCACGCCGGCGCACATGGCGGCCTTGCGCACACTTATCGACAACCACACACCCAGCCCGCGTCACCGCAAGCCCAGTATGTCGGTCACGAGCGCCCAGACGGTCGTGGACCTCCCCTGCGACGGCCACAAGATCGCCGTCATCGGCGAGCGCATCAATCCCACCGGCAAAAAGCGCCTGCAACAGGCCCTGCGCGACGGCGACCTAGACTACGTCGTGAGCCAGGGCATCAGCCAGCAGGAACAGGGCGCCGACATCCTGGACGTCAACGTGGGCCTGCCCGAGATCGACGAGGTCAAGATCATCCAACAGGCGACCGAACAGCTCCAGGGCTCCACGCTGCTGCCGTTGCAGATCGACTCCACCGACCCCGCAGCCGTCGAGGCCGCCGTGCGCCGCTACGCCGGCAAGCCCATCATCAACTCGGTCAATGGCAAGCAGCAGATCATGGATGAGATCTTTCCGCTGGTCGCCCACTACGGCACCAACGTTGTCGGCCTTACGCTCGACGAAGGCGGCATTCCCGATACCGCCGAGGCTCGCTTCGCCATCGCCGAGCGCATCGTGGCCGAGGCCGCCCGCTACGGCATCGGACCGGACCGCATCCTCATCGACTGCCTGGTCATGACCGCCTCGACCAAT
>CABQKL010000090.1 GCA_902464645.1 uncultured Collinsella sp. | reverse complement strand
CGAACACCCAGAACTATATTAACCACCTGCTGCAGAACACCGGCATTACGCCGGCGTGCAGTGAAGAAGAGCGCCTGGCTGCCGAGGATATCGCTCAGATTTTCCGCAACCACGGCTTTGACCCCGAGGTGCAGGAATTTAATGCTCCCGCGCCCAGCAGATTGGCGTTTGCCGTTACCGGTATTCTGGCGTTTGCCGGCGCCCTGCTGATGGGCATCGGTGGCGGTATCGGCTTGGTCGGCACCTTGCTGGCCATTGTCGGCGCCGTGCTCTACGTGCTCGAACGCACGGGGCATCCCGTGGTTTCGCGCCTGGGAAAGACCGGTGTGAGCCAAAATGTCATCGCCTACCACAAGGCGTCGGGCCCGCTTGCCTCTCCGCGCAATCGCCCGGTTGTCGTTGTCGCGCACTATGACTCCCCGCGCGCCGAACTGCTCGCTCGCGAGCCCTATGCGCCGTACCGAGCGCTGATCGCCAAATTGCTCCCGATTGCCACGATTGCTCCCGCGGCTATTGCCATCCTGCGCATCTTGCCGCTTCCCGGCGCGTTGAAGGTCCTGCTGTGGATTGTCGCGATCCTTGCCTCTCTCGTGGCTCTTGCCAATGCCGCCAATATTATTTCCAATCGTTTTGTTCTTCCCTACACGTCCGGCTCGGTTTGCAACAAGTCGTCTGTTGCCGCCATGTTGGGTGTCATGGATAACGTCGCCCCCTATCAGGGCGAGAACGAGTTCCCTGACGATATTCCGTTCGACACGTATTTTGGCGAGCAGAAGCGTCGCGCCGAGGAGATGGCGCGTGCGGCGGCCGAGTATGCCGCGGCCCAGCAGCAAAACGATTACGGCAATACCGTCGAGTACGAAGAGCCTGCCTATACCGAGGATGAGTATGGCCAGCCGATCGCTCCCGAGAGTGAGCAGGGCGAGGCTTCTGATGAGCAAATCGATGGATTCGAAGGTGCTTCTGCCGACGAGACCCTGATTGGCGTCATCGCACCCGAGCCCCAGGTCCAAGATATTCCGGACGAGGAGCCCGTTGCGGACGAGTCCACTGCCGAGTCGGCAGGCGAGCCTGCCGCGGCTGAGGAGCCCGAGCCCAAGCCCAAGCTTTATCGCAATGCCGCCGGCAACATCCGATTTGGCTCGGATGCCATCCGTGCCCTGGGCATGCTTCCCGAGTCCTGCACGCTCGATTACGAAGAGGGCGAGGAACCGACGTTTGAGCCGGAGCCTGCTCCCGTTGCACAGGAGCCTGCGCCCGCGGCCAATACAGCTGTTGCTCCCGCCGAGCCGGTCACTGCCTCTGTTGCTGCCGCGGAGTCTGACGCAAAGCCCGCGCTCGATTCTGCAGCCGGTCTGGATATCCTGGCGCCTGCCGCTCCGGCACAGGTTGAAGACGAGATCGCCGACGAAGACTACGACGAGTATCCGCAGCGCGTGTCCTATGAGAGCGACACCGATTTCTCGGCCGAGCTTCCCTCGACAACGCCCCATGCCGATATCGCTTCCGCGTTCTCCTCGATTGGTGCCAGCGCTTCTAGCTTCTTTAAGGGCGCCCTCGCGAAGGGCAAGAAGTTCGTCGACGACTTTGAGGAAAAGCGCGCCGCTGCCCGCGAGGCCGCCGAGCGGGAGGCCATCGCCCAGCAGCAGGCCGCCGAGGTCGAGCGCGAGCGTGCGGCACAGGAGTTCGAGCAGAGCGAGGCCGAGCAGCCGGAGCCTGTCGATGTCGCCGACGCCACGACGTCCTTCGAGGCTCCACAGCCGACATCCGCCGACGTTGCCGAGGCTACGACGTCCTTTGAGGCGCAACAGCCGGTCGATGGCACCATGTCATTTGATGCCACGATGACGTTTGAGAAGCAGGGCACCGCAATTGCCGAGCCCCTTCCCATCCCCGATGATGCCCAGGACGCCGCCGATGATTCGGTTGTCGACGAGGCCGATTCCGTTGAGGCCAGCGCGCCCGAGCAAGTCGAGGCTCCTGCTATGGAGCAGGAGTCCCCTGCGGTTGACGGGGCTCCCAAGACGGATGAGTCCAGGCCTTATTCTACGCAGATCTTTACCATGCCCGCGCCGAGCGACCCCGGTGCCACGGTGGCCAACGTCGCTCCCACGCAGGACGAGACAGTTGACTCCCTCATGGCGCAGATTTCGTCTCAGGTGCCTCCGCGCCAGCAAATGAATATCCCCGATCCGGCCTCCGCGCCTGCGCCCTCTTCGTCGCCGCTGGCCTCGGTCCCCGATCCGTCGCTGCCTTCGATGCAACAGGCCAACGTCGCATCCCGCACGTCGCTGTTCGATCTTCCCGATCCTTCGGCACAGACAAATGACCCCTTTGCGACGGCGCAGGGCCCCGAGCCCACATCGGCACCGGTCGCGGCCCCCATGCCCATCTCCTCGGGCGCACAGCCGCTCGAGACCATCTCGGCTCCTGCTTCGACGGGCGTCAAGCCGCAGAAACGTGGCCTGGGTGGCTTGTTCGGTCGAAAAAAGAAAAACGAGCAGGACAGCATGAGCGATTGGCTTGGCGTCGAGGATGATTACGACGCCAAGAAGTCTGGTCGCGGTATCGGCTCGTGGGATAACTTCGAGGATGACGATGACGGTTGGAAGGGCGGCGCCACCTCCTCCGATGGTGCTTCTGCCGAGGATATGCTCTCGGCCGTTGCCTCCATGGGTGACGATGAGCTGCTCGGCCACGATATCTGGTTCGTCGCAACGGGCGCGTCCGACTGCGACGGCGCCGGCATGAGGGCGTTTTTGGCCTCGCATCGTGACAAGCTCCGCGGTGTGTTCTTCATCAACCTCGAGTCTATCGGTGCCGGCAGGCTTTCGGTGGTAACGGTCGAGGGCGAGCAGCAGTTGCTCAAGGGTGACCGACGCATCATGAACCTGGTCAATAAAGTGTGCAAGTCGTTCCATGTTGATTGCGGTGCATTTGAGATGCCCTATGCCAAGACCGATGCTTATGCTGCGCTCGAGGCGAGCCGTCGCGCCCTTACGATTGCCGGCGTTGATGGCCCACGTTTGGCGTGTGCTTACACCGAGGACGATCTGCCGTACAACGTTAATCCGACAAATATCGCTACGGTGTCCGAGGTTGTGACCGAGGTCATTCGTCGTTCGTAGACAGACCCGCTAAGGAGTCAGCGTGTTTTCGTACATCAAGCGCCATTGGCCCATCTATCTGATTTTGACCCTGATCGCAATCGCATTGGGTTTTGGGGCCGCATATGTCGTCGGCGTTAAGGGTTCGACACCCGAGACGACAATGAGCGAAGAGGTAGAGCAAGAGCAAAGCTTGGGTGCCGACGGTATTTCCGAGTCCGATCAGGCAGCCATCGATGGCGGTTCGTCATCTGCTGAATAGCCGATTCATCGTTTATGCCCAAGGCGGGCGAGCCGGGAGACAGGCTCGCCCGCCTTTTCATTTTGCTAGCGCTTCTTTGTGGCTGACCTAAGGCGAGCGAACCATATGGCTGCAGTGCCCGAGGTCAGGAGTGCGGTGATGCATGCGGCGGCGGCAACAGATCCCGTTGCCGGCAGGTTCTGAGGCGGGGCGCATCGTTGGATGACGCGGTCCTCATCATGCGCCTCGAGTTTATCGCCACCGCCGTTGCGGCAAAGATCGACGCGTGCGCTGTTGGCAAGTGCGGTTTGGGGCGTATAGGACGATGTTGACTGCATATGCACGACTGCGCCTCGGGCATCCGAGCTAAGGGCCGCCTTGGCATCGTCAAGATCGTCATGTTCGTCTTTAAGGTCATCTCGGGTCCAAGAGCCCGCCTCACTTCTGGTTGTAAAGTCGGCGGCTACCGCACCGTATTCAAAACGGATGCCCGTGATGACGGCGTCGTCTGTAAGATCAATCTCTTTCGTATCGAGTGTGATAGACTCTGCCGTCGAGATATCTGCTTTCCATAGGTGCCACCCGTCGTAATCGACGAGACGCACATCGTCGCCTAAGAGCTTTTTGACCTCGTCGGTTTCGAGCCAGGGGTTGTCATGCCCGTCGCTGAGCGTTGCATTGGCTTGTTCGCCCGTATCGATACCTCCCACTGGAGACGTTCGATACCACACGGTGCAAAGACCGTCGAAGTCCCCGGCCGCGACAGGGGTTTCGATGGCGATGAGTCTGGCAGTGCCGTCCTTGGCGCATTCGAGATCGTCGGTGATGGTGAATTCATCAACCCAGGTATTCGACTCATTTTTAGCATCGAGCGTATAGGAGAAGGAACCGTTTGTATCGGATTGTGCTACGGCCCGGTTTTTGCCATCGCCGTTGGCGACGAGACCCTTACCGATAGGGCGGGCAATCTCTTGCCGTTTGTCGACTCTACCCTCGATCTCGATGGGTGTGTCCTTCATGGTCACCGTCTGCACTTCTCCGGTAGCTTTAATTTCAAACGTCATGTCTTGAGCAAGGTCGTAGGTGCGCGGGGACATCACTTCGCGCAGGGTGTAGGTGCCGGGTGAAAGATGCTCGATGCGATGCGGCTTGTCAGGGGAGGTCCAGGCGTCAATTTCGGTTCCGTCGGCACCGTGGAGGGAGAGCCTGGCGCCTTCCAATTCTTGTTTGCCGGTCAGATCGAATTTGGAGATGTCGATTTTGGTGTAGTCGTTAGAAACGTCGAGGTGCGCATTGATCACGAGTGTTTTCTGGTCGGCATATGACAGCTCGACGGCGTGAGCACTTTGGTCGAGCAGGTATCCTTCGGGTGCCTGTACCTCAATAACCTCATAGTTGGCGGTTCCGCACCCCAGTGAAAGATGATTCGCGCACGCAAATCCCCGCTCGTCGGTCGTGATGGTGATGACGGTTTCGCCGTCCAGGGCAACAATACTGCCGTCGGGGCGCACGATATCGCCCACGGCGCGGATATCAAAAATAGCACCGGCAAGGGCGTGCCCGCCTACGGCATCGTTCTTAACGATCTCGATGCTTCCTGTTGCCGCGTCGTCGTAAAACGAGGCGACCGCGACGGGCGTTAAGTTCATGTCGGCGGGAATCGTTATCTCCAGATCTTCTCCAACAAGATACGGTTCCTTGGCGGAAGTCTCTCGTATGTAATACGTGCCCGGGTTAAGCGATTCGGGCAGGGTGACGGTGCCGGTTCCATCGGTCGTAAAGGTATTCATAACGGTATGGGCGGGATGCCATGATGTTTGCGAGATGGGCTCATGGTCGCCATTGAGCAGCTGAAAGGTGAACCCGGCGCGTGGTACGACGTTGCCGGTCTGAGCATCGCGCTTCACGATTTGAAGATGTGTCGACAGGGCGTGGTTGTCTACGATGTACTGAAGTTCTGCGCCGTCCGTGATCTGCTCTGCCGTGACAGTCCATTCCCCTGCCTGCTTAAAGCCGTCGGGCACAGTGTCGACAACCTCGCGAATGGTGTAGCCGGCACGGTCATACGGTATGGTTCCGCTGACGCCATCGGGGCGCTCTCCTGCGCCAAACCATGCTCCAGCCTGGTCTTTGGTTGATGCGAAGCCGTAGATATTGGTGGTCAGCGTTCCAACAACCTGCTGCGAAGTGTTGCTTACCACTTCAAAGACCACGCCTTCCGCCGGCTGCTCTATACCAGACCCATCGCTATTACCGCAGTCCTTGAACTTTGAAATCTCGAGGTCAAAAGCGATGGGGATGTTGGGGATGCGACGCTCGAGCTCAACGACGCCCACGTCTCCGAGCTGGTCGGCGCCGATGGTATAGCTCCAGGTTTCATCGGAGGGCATATAGCCCTCGGGAGCTCTCGACTCATAGATGGTAAAGGTGCCCAGGGGGATGTCGGCAAGTGTTGCCCGGCCGTCCTCATCCGTCGTGAGGGTGCGCGTCCAGCCCGGGGTAGACTGTGAGACGCAGGTGAACTCGGCGCCGGCAAGCGACGCACCGACTTGAGGACCTGCCCCTGTCGCGGCATCGGCCTTTGCGATGCGCAGGGTAATGGTACCGGGCTGCTCATCGATGACGACATTCCCGCCGTCATTGCCGGTGGAAAAGGCGATGCGGTCACTCCTGGGGATATAACCCGCTGGAGCTTTGGTTTCGACCAGATAATATGCTGTGTTGGGCAAAAGTGTCGCCTGTGCGCGACCGCTGCTGTCCATCTGGATGCTGCCGACACGCTTGTCGCTGGCGCTCTCATAGATGTCGAACCTCGCTCCGTCGAGCCTGTAGGTATCGTTTTCGCTGGTGATGGCGGCGTTGGCTGACTGTTTTTGGAAGGATACGGAGACGGCCGGGAGCACGTAGAGCATGTCTTGACGCTTGCTGCCGCCCGACACAGTTCCCAAATAGCGCCGCGCGCGATGCGGTGCGGCTTTAATGCCTCCCGACTTGGCGCTGTCGTGGAGCCAGCGCGCTGCGGCAACGACCTCATTGTCGCCGGAAAAGTTTCCGCTCTTCGTGACGCCCTGAGCGGTTGTATATGAGAATGATCCGTCGGTATGGGTGGTGCCGTTGAGCATCCAGACGGCAAGTTGGGTTGCGGCACGTGCTCGATCGGGGGATAGGTTATGCCCGCCAAAGGATGTGGCAGTGGGGTAGCCATGGCAGATGATGGCCGCGAACTCGTCTTCAAGCCATACCCAGCCCTGATTGTAGGTGAGCCAGGGGCCGCCCGGCGTGCTGGGGCCAAAGCGCTCCTGGTTCATGCAATAGGCAATCGAAGAATCCTGTGCCTCGTATTTGCCAACTCCAAAAGGACCGCATTCATTGCTGATAGTGCGGAATCCGAGCGATTCGTAACCGTCGACGGCGAGCGCGGCATCCGGTGTCATGCAGCCTAAAAGTAAAAAGAGGACTAGGAGCAGCGATCCTGCTGTGATTGCGCTGTGGACAGAGTGCGTGGGTGTGTTGGACATGGCTGCTCCTTATCCCTCGTGCGCCGCATGGGGAGGCCGCGGCGCGTAGGATGAGGCTACCCCCAAGGTTCATGCGGGTAAGTACCGGAACCTGACCAAACGCTTGCCCGATATCTGACAAATGGCGCCTGCGAAAGACAATGGAATAAATCTGCAGGTAGACAACGGTAAATAGAAGAACGTACAGGTCCCTGTCTCCACAATTGGTCTATTTTTAGGACGATTCTCCACAGCTAAAACAAGCATCGTCACCCTTGTATAGAACAAGACAACCGCGTTATACTATCCCCCACATATGCGGGCATCGCCAAGTGGT
>CABQKL010000089.1 GCA_902464645.1 uncultured Collinsella sp. | reverse complement strand
TGCTCTCCGGCTCGTGCGGAACTCGCGATCGACTTCATGTGCCGCCATGCGGCCGGGGCGAACGCGGGTCCAAGATTGTCAAAAAAAGCGGTCGGCGCACAGTGCGCCGACCGCCGATATATGGGGTCTGATAATTTTTTACCAGTTAGGGCCTCTTACTCGTCTAGGAGATCTTCTGGCATGTCGTTGCCGTCGCCTAGATCGACAGGGGTTTCTTCGGGGGCAGAGCCCTCTTCTGTGGCTTCGCCTTCGGACTTCTCTTTGGCGGCCGTCATGCGGGCTACGGCGCAGATGCGGTCGTTGTCGTCGACGGTCATCATCTTGACGCCCTGGGTGGCGCGGCCGGTCTGGCTGATCTCGTCGGTCTTGACGCGAATGACCGTCGCGCCCTCCGTCACGATGAACAGCTCGTGCTGCGGGCCCACCGTCTTCATGGCCGCGAGGTTACCCTTACGCTCGGTCATTTGGATGGTGTAGACGCCCTGGCCGCCGCGATTCTGCTCCGGGTAGTCCGCAACCGGCGTGCGCTTGCCGTAGCCGCGCTCGGTGATGACGAACAGATCGCCGTTGCCGTTAGTGACTTCCATGCCCAAGACGCTCACGCCGTCCTTCATACCGATACCGCGAACGCCGCTGGTATCGCGGCCGGTAGCGCGCACCTGCTCCTCGGAGAACATGATCGCCTTGCCCGCGGTGGTGGCCAGGATGATCTTGTCACCCTCGCGCACGCGGCGCACGTTCAGCAGCGCGTCGTCGTCACGCAGGTTGATAGCGATCAGGCCGTCGCGACGGCTGCGATCATATGCGCTCATCACGGTCTTCTTGACCATGCCGCTCTTGGTGGCAAACATCAGATACTCGTCGGCCGGGAACTCGCGGCAGCTGATGACGCTCGCGATCTTCTCGCCCTCCTCGAAGGGCAGCAGGTTGACGATCGCGGTACCGCGCGCCTGGCGCGTACCCACCGGCAGCTCGTGCACCTTCAGGCGATAGACCTTGCCCTTGCTCGAGAAGAACAGCACGTACTCGTGCGTGGACGCGATGAACATCTCATCGATGACATCGTCCTCTTTGAGGTTGACGCCCGACACGCCCTTGCCACCGCGCTTCTGGGCACGGTAGGCAGCCACCGGGATACGCTTAACGTAGCCGGTGTGGGTGATGGTCACGACCATATCCTCGTCGGCGATGAGGTCCTCGACATCCAGGTCCTTCTCAACCTGGCTGATCTCGGTGCGGCGCTTGTCGCCAAACTTCTTGGAGATCTCGCGCATCTCTTCCTTGATGACGCCCAGGATCTTCTCCTCATGCGCCAGCAGGTCCTCGTAGTAGGCGATGGCGCGGCGCAGACCGTCCAGCTCTTCCTGGATCTTGTCGCGCTCCAGGCCGGTCAGGCGGCGCAGCTTCATCTCGAGGATGGCCGTGGTCTGCTCGGGCGTAAAGCCAAAGCGCTCAATCAAGCGGCTGCTGGCCTCGGAGTCGGTCTGCGAGGAGCGGATGATGCTAATGACCTCGTCGATATGGTCGAGGGCCATCAAGTAGCCCTCAAGGATATGCGCGCGGGCCTGGGCCTTTTTAAGGTCGAAGCGGGTGCGGCGAGTGACGACGTCGACCTGGTGGTCGATGTAGTGCTGCAGCATCTCGCGCAGGCTCAGGCATTTGGGAACGCCGTTGACGAGCGCCAGGTTGTTGGCGCCAAAGGTCGTCTGCAGCGAGGTGTACTTATACAGGTTGTTGAGCACGACCTGCGGAATGACGCCCTTCTTGAGCTCGATGACCAGACGGATACCCTTCTGGTTGGACTCATCGCGCATATCCGAGATGCCCTCGATGCGCTTGTCGTTGACGAGCTGGGCGATCTTCTCCTGCAGGGTGCCTTTGTTGACCATGTAGGGAATCTCGGTAAAGACCAGGCGGCTGCGACCGGTCTTGGTGGACTCCACGTGTGCCTTGGCACGCACGGTAATGGAGCCGCGGCCGGTCTCGTAGCTCTGCTTAATGCCGGCGCTGCCCATGATGATGGCGCCGGTGGGGAAGTCCGGACCGGGCATGATCTGCATGAGCTCGTCGACGGTGGCGTCGGGGTTGTCAATCAGGTAGCAGGTGGCCTCGATCGCCTCGGTGAGGTTATGCGGGGCGATGTTGGTGGCCATGCCGACGGCGATGCCCTGGCTGCCGTTGACCAGCAGGTTGGGGAAGCGCGCGGGCAGCGCCACGGGCTCGGCGAGCGATTCGTCGTAGTTGGGCTGCCAGTCGACGGTATCCTTCTGCAAGTCACGCAGCAGTTCCATGGCGGGCTTGGCCAGGCGGCTCTCGGTGTAACGCATGGCTGCCGCGCCGTCGCCGTCGATGTTGCCGAAGTTGCCGTGACCGTCGATGAGCGGCGTGCGCATGGAGAACCACTGCGCCAGGCGGACCATGGCCTCGTAGACCGCAGAGTCACCGTGCGGGTGGTACTTACCGATAACTTCGCCGACCGTCCAGGCTGACTTCTTGTGTGGGCGGTTGGGGTAGATGCCGCTCTCGTTCATCGCGTACAGAATGCGGCGGTGCACCGGCTTTAAGCCGTCGCGCACGTCCGGCAGGGCGCGCGCCGTGATAACCGACATCGAATACTCGATGAACGACTGCTTCATCTCGCGGCCAAACTCCGAAATCTGGAGCTGGCCGCCATTGATATCCTCGCCGGCCGAGGCGCCACGGTCGACTTCGCCAAAGCTCTCCTCGAGCTCGCCGTCGTCGTCCTCTTCCTCGTCATCATCGGCATCGGGGTTATAGGCGTCCGGGTCGCCGTCCTCGCCCTGCTCAGCACGGGCAAGCAGGCGCTTCAGATCATCGGGCATACCGGCATCGCCGGCCTCGTCCATACCCTCGTTATTGTTGATATCGTCTGCCACGTTACCTCCTCATGGTTTGCGTGGTCCATTAGTTCCCCACCACGGAGACGGATTACCGGGAACACCGGATAACCCTCCTAGGTTTTCCAGGTGCCCCAGGTTGCCCTGAAGGATGAGGGCGCACGCCTTGCGTGCGGCGCCCGAAATCCTGAAGGGCAAGATGGGGTGCCTGGGAAAGCTAGGCGTCTAAGAATCGTGCGTCATGTGCGTGCTTCTCGATGTACTCGCGGCGATAGCCGACCTCGGAACCCATGAGCTCGCGCACGGCGCGGTCCGCCACCACGGCGTCCTCGATCGACACGCGCTGCAGGATACGGGTCTTGGGGTCCATCGTCGTCGAGGCAAGCTGCTTGGGGTCCATCTCGCCCAGGCCCTTGTAGCGCTGGACGGTATAGCCCTTGCGCTTCTTGGTGATCTTGCCATCCTTGGCCTTGCCGTCCTCGTCGTTGTCGTCGGGGTTCAGGCCCAGGCTCTGAATGGTGTCGCGCAGAATCTCGTCTTCGGGCTGGCGGCCGTTGGGATACACGTAATGGATCTTGTTGCGTACCTTAATGCCAAAGATGGGCGGGCAGGCAACATAGACATAGCCGGCATCGATCAGCGGGCGCATGTACTTGTAGAAGAACGTCAGCAGCAGGATGCGGATATGCGCACCGTCAACGTCTGCATCGGTCATGATGATGATCTTGTGGTAGCGCGCCTTGCTGA
This sequence comes from uncultured Collinsella sp., assembly GCA_902464645.1. Classification (GTDB taxonomy): domain Bacteria; phylum Actinomycetota; class Coriobacteriia; order Coriobacteriales; family Coriobacteriaceae; genus Collinsella. The sequence continues at coordinate 3,671 of CABQKL010000089.1, read as the reverse complement.
TATCGAAGTCGCCACCGTCGCCGGCGCTCGTCGTGACGCCGCAGCCGATCGCGGTGATCAGGGATTGGATGGTGTCGCTCGAGAACGCGCGGTGGTCACCCACGCGCTCGACGTTCAAAATCTTGCCGCGCAGGGGCAGAATCGCCTGGATGTCTCGGCGACGGCCGTCCTTGGCCGAACCGCCTGCCGAGTCGCCCTCTACGATAAAGAGCTCGGTCAGCTCGGCATCGCGTACCGAGCAGTCGGCGAGCTTGCCGGGCAGCGACGCCGTCTCGAGCAGGCTCTTGCGGCGGGTCGCCTCGCGCGCCTTGCGGGCGGCGTTGCGGGCCTTGCATGCCTGCTGGGCCTTCTTGACGATCTCGCGGGCGGGTTTGGGATGCTCCTCCAGATAATCGGTCAGCCCATCGGTCACGATCTTGAGCGTGAGCGCGCGCATGTAGGAGCTGCCGAGCTTGGCCTTGGTTTGGCCCTCAAACTGCGGGTCGGGCAGCTTGACCGAGATGACGGCCGAAAGCCCCTCGCGCACGTCGTCGCCGCTCAGGTTGGCCTCCTTCTCCTTGAGTAGGTTCTGCTTGCGAGCGTAATCGTTGATCACGCGGGTGAGAGCGGTGCGGAAGCCCTCGAGATGCATGCCGCCCTCGGGGGTGTAGATGTCGTTGGCAAACGACATGACGTTCTCGCCGTAGCCGGCATTCCACTGCAGGGACACCTCGACCTCGCCCATCTTGGTCACGGGCGCATCCGGATCCGACTTGCCCTCGATATAGATGGGCTCCTTGAAGGCCTCGGGAACGTCTTTGCCGTCGTTGAGGAACTTGACGAAGTCGATGATGCCGCCCTCGTAGCAGAACTCCTCCGCGTGGGGAGTCGCCTCGCGCTCGTCGGTCAGCACAATCTTTAGATTCTTATTGAGGAACGCCGTCTCCTGCAGACGGTTGTGCAGCGTATCGAAATCGTAGACACAGGTCTCGAAAATCTCGTCGTCGGGCCAGAAGCTGACGGTGGTACCCGTCGAATCCGAGGTGCCCACGACCTCCATCTTCTTGACGGTCTTGCCGCGCGAGAACTCCATCTCGTAGACGCTGCCATCACGGCGCACCTGCACGACCACGCGCTTGGACAGTGCGTTGACGACGGAGATGCCCACGCCGTGCAGTCCGCCCGAGACCTTGTAGGCCGAGTTATCGAACTTACCGCCGGCGTGCAGGATCGTCATAACGACCTCGAGCGTCGGGATCTTTTTGATGGGATGCTCGTCGACGGGGATGCCTCGCCCGTTGTCGACGACCGTGATGGAGTTGTCGGCGTGGACCGTCACGTAAATCTCGGTGCAGAAACCGGCCATGGCCTCGTCAACGGAGTTGTCAACGATCTCCCACACCAGGTGATGCAGACCGCTGGCGCTCGTCGAGCCGATATACATGCCCGGGCGCTTACGAACGGCCTCGAGACCTTCGAGAATCTTAATCTCGCCGCCATCGTAATCGTTTTCGTTTGCCACACGTCCTCCTTCAGCTAAGAAAATGTGTACAGCCTTACTAGTTTATCGTAAAAAAATACCCTCGGGAGCGAGGGTATTTGGCTCTACAAGGCCACCAGATGCGATTTAAGGCTCTTTCTCGCTTTGCACGCCCTTGGCCCACTCGGCACTGGCTCTCATGGCATTCTCGAGGGCCTCGCGCAGTTTTTGGTCTTCGATGGGCGCCACTTGGCGCTCGATCTCGCCGCGTTCGGCTTCGCTTAGATCGGCGTGCGAAACCGGCGGTCGCTCGGTCACGGCCGGGCGCAGGCGCTCCTTGGCAGCCGGCGGCGTGTGACCGGGCGCGGTCGTTTTGAACACCAGGCCGTCCACATGCGCGCCGGCCCGCTCCATGCGTGCCCGGATGATCTCGCGCAGCAGCGTCATCTCCTGCGTCCACGAGGGCGAATCGAGATACACCAGCAGCTCATTGGACTCGGGCAGGTAGCGCAGGCCCGTCACGTGGCGTCCCTCGCGCGTGCCCGAGCACACCGCATTCCAGGCACGATAGACCGCGCGCGACTCCTCGGCAGCCTCCATTTGCGCGCGGCGCTCAGGTGTCGCGGCCGCCAGGATGCGCTGACGCTCGGCATCCAAAAAGCCGCCAAAGGCAACCGTTCCGTTCTCGCGCTCGTAATTAGCACGCCTCACCCATGCTCACCACCTTGGCTCGTTCAAGCAGATCATCAGTAAAGTACCCCAAGTTGGTGGTGGTTATGACCGTCTGGATGTCATCACCGATCAGCTGCAGAAAAGCGCCTCGGCGCCCGGCATCGAGCTCGCTCATCACGTCGTCCAAAAGCAGCAGTGGCGCGGTGCCCAGGATATCGCGCGCCACGGCCACTTCTGCCACCTTCCAGGCAAGCACCAGCGTTCGCTGCTGCCCTTGGCTGGCAAATGAACGGGCCGATCGGCCCGCGACGGAAAACTCAATCTCGTCGCGATGCGGACCCACAAGCGTCACGCCGCGGCGCATCTCCTCATCGGCACGCTCATCGAGGGCCGCGAGCATATGCTCGTATGCCCAGTCCTTAAGTTCCTCGCGCCCCTCGGTTTGAGGCAAATCCCCCAGCGTGGACACATAGGACACGCCTGCGTCCTCACCGGACGCCACCTGCCCATACGCGGCGCGCACATGGCCTGCCAGTCGGTCGAGCAGGGCCAAACGATGTACGAGCAGGGCTGACCCGGCGCGGGCGATGGAGTCATTCCATGCGCCAAGCATCTCGCGGCAGCACCAGGACTCCTTGAGCAGGGCGTTGCGCTGCGTCACGCAACGCCCGTAGGTGCTCGCCAGGTCGGCGTAACGGGCGCTCAGTTGCACGCCAAAGTCATCGAGGGCGGCGCGGCGCACACTGGCACCGCGTTTGACCATATCCAGATGATCGGGGCAAAAAAGCACGCTCGGCAAAACCCCGCGCACGCCGGGGGCCGAACATCTCTTGCCGTTACGGCTAAACGAGCGCTTGCCGTCCTCAACGCCCAGCCCCATATCGAGCACGCGGCCATCGCCCTCGAGTCTCAACTCGAGCCTGCACGAGCCCGTGCCGTCGTGCACGAGCTCGGTAGCGGTGGGATGCCTAAACGAGGCGCCGCTCGTCAAAAGCTGCAGCGCCTCTATAAGGTTGGTCTTTCCCGCCGCGTTGGGCCCCGCAAGCACCGTCACGCCCTCGTCCAGGTCAAGACGGTAGCTATCGAAACTGCGGTAGCGCGCGACGGAAAGGTTGCGGGCAAACATGGTCATGGCGCAGCGCTAGATGCGAACCGGCATGACCAGGTACAGATAGTTGATCTTGTCGTAGGACTTAAAGATACCCGCCTGCGAGTAGCTCTTGAGCTCCAACGTGATCTCCTTCTCCTTGGATAGGGCATTGAGGCAGCCAAAGATGTAGTGGTAGTTAAAGGCGATGGTGCCCGACTCGCCCTCGGCCTCGACATCGATTGTCTCCTGCGCCAGATCCTGGTCATTGGAGATGGAGGACAGGCCCATCTGGCCGTTCTCGACATCGATCTCGAACTTGACTGCGGGGTTCGCGCTCGCGATGACCGCCACGCGCTTGAGGGCGGCATTAAAAGCCGCCACGTCGATCTTGACGCTCGTCACGCACGAATCGGGGATGAGCTGCTTGTAGTTGGGGTACACGCCCTCGAT
>CABQKL010000088.1 GCA_902464645.1 uncultured Collinsella sp. | reverse complement strand
CGACCAGACGCAGCACCTCGGGCACCTGGCTGCGAATGACGCCCTTGGGCTTGCCAATGCACTGCAGGGCAAACGCCACGTTTTCGTAGGCGGTCTTTTGCGGCAGGAGCTTAAAGTCCTGGAACACGGCGCCAATCTGACGACGCAGGAACGGAACCTTGCGGTTCTTGATCTTCATGAGATCCTGGCCGGCGACCAAAATGCGACCGCTTGTGGGCTTGACGTCGCGGTTGAGCGTCGACAGCAGCGTGGTCTTACCCGAGCCGGAGTGACCGACCAAAAAGACGAACTCGCCCGGATAGATCTCGATGTTGATGTCGTCGAGTGCGGGCTTGTTGGGCTGCGCCGGATAGATTTTGGTGACGTGCTCCATAAGGATGACGGGCTCGACACCGGCCTGCTTGGCCATCTTCTTGCGGCTAGCCTGCGGATCGATGGGCGCAAACACCGACGTAAAGTCGGGATTGTTGAGCGCATTGTCGAGGCTTGCGACCTCGGCGGCCTGATCGCTCTCGACTACGGGAGCCGCGGGCTGCGTAGGATCGGGAATACCGGCAAAAAGACCGGACTGCGCAGGCTGTGGCGCCAGAGTCGCAGGAGCCATAGGATCGGGAATACCGGCCATGACAGGTTGCGGCGCGACAGCGTCCGCCTGGGGCTGATCCACGCGAGCGGTCACCTTCTGCACGGGCTCAAAACCCGCGGCCTCGGAAAGCTCGACATCATTGGTGGGATTGTAGGCAAAGGGATCTGACGCCGGCTGTGCCTGATCTGCCGGCTGTGCGGGGATCGGGCTAAACAGCTGATCCTCTGAATCCGGGGTGGCGAAACGAGTGCCCGCGGCGCCTGGCTGCGTCTTGGGGGCGTCATCGCCCGCACCGGAGGTACGGAAGTGGTTACCCACTGGTGCTCCTTATCGTCGTACGTTTAAACTACATGAGCGCTTCGTATTTTAGCAGCATTAGCTTCGCTGCACATAAGAAGCATGGCGGGGTTTTGGTCCCACCGGCCGCGCGCAGGGTTACCTCCCAAATCGTCCTCGGACATGTCGGAGCCCCCGCTGCGCACTACGTGCGGCGGGGGGTTCCTCCGTCCTGCGGAAAGATTTGGGAGGTAACCCTGCGCACGGCCTGCGGCTACTAAGGGGCCGCCGCGTTTATCTTAGGGTGCCACATCACCATGCTGGGTGGGCTGAGTGGCACTTTGCTGATATGGGTCCTTTTCCCGGTAGAGACTTTTGCTTGACGCGTTTTTGATTTGATTGTTGCGCAACTCGGATTTGGATTGTCGATTTACAGTGGCCTCGATAGGAACGCCTATGGTTGTGGGGGCCAGTATGAATTGTCCTTATTGTGGAGCTGAGTTGCGCGATGGCGTGAGGTACTGCACAGCGTGCGGGGCTGCCGTCAATGGCATCTCTGCTGATTCTGAGCTTCGGGTAAAGCCTCGGAACCACGTTGCGGTCATCCTTACCTGCATGCTGGTAATTGGCATTGTCGGCGGTAGCTGTATGGGCCTTCATCTGCGGCAGGTGTTGTCGCACTTCGTATCCGCCCATTCGGAGCACGCCATTGTGCTGGATGTCGCGGCTTCGGGCTGGGACACCGATAACGGGGCATCGCGCGTTCCGATACATATTACGGGCAAGACCATCGACGGAATAACGGTCGACAGGATTGAGTTCGTCGCCTCCGATGGCTCTGGCATCAATCTCATACAAGGTGTCTACACGCTCGAGGCAGCAGGTTCCCCTATCGCTGCGGATGGCACGATCTATCAAATTCCATGCACGAGTGCCACACTCGTCCTCGATGATGCCTTTGCCATGGGTGAAACGATCGATCTGGCCGAGCTTGCAGAACAGGATTCGATTCTCGCCTTCTGCCCCATTGATGCCGCCGATGTGACCAATGATGAAATCTATGATGCCGCTTTGCTCGCCATGACATACCGAGGCGGCGATGCCCCCGATGTCGCCGCACTGTGCCAAGCCGCAATCAATCGTCGCGACGGAGCCAGCACAAGCGGGAACGCCTTCGAAAGTTGCGGTGAAATACGGATTAATTGAGCCTTTAGGCTGGCAAAACAGTCCTTATTTCACCGCAACTGAAACAGGGGCGCTCTCCAAGAGAGCGCCCCTGCCGGGTTTCCATAGTACTGGCGAAGCAGTCCTTGAGATCCGTCTTGCCTTAGGCCAGGAACTCCTTGGTGGTCGTCACGATGTTGGCGGCGTCCAGGCCGTACTTGTGCAGGAGCTCGGCACCCGGGCCGGACTCGCCGAATGTGTCGTTGACGCCGATCTTCTTGAGCGGCGTCGGGCACTGCTCGCACAGGACGTCGGCAACGGCGCTGCCCAGGCCACCGATCACGGAGTGCTCCTCGACGGTCACGACGTGGCCGGTCTTGGTGGCGCTCTTGACGATCAGGTCGGCGTCGATGGGCTTAATGGTGTGCATGTTGATGACCTCGGCGTCGATACCCTCGGCAGCAAGCTGCTCGGCAGCCTCGAGGGCCTCGCCGACCATCAGACCGCAGGCAATGATGGTAACGTCGGCGCCCTCGCGCATGATGATGCCCTTGCCCAGTTCAAACTTGTAGGTCTCGGGGTCATTAATGACCGGCGAGGCCAGGCGGGCAAAGCGCATGTACACGGGACCGTCGCACTCGTAGGCGGCGCGCGTCACGGCGCGGGCCTCGACGTCGTCAGCGGGAACGATCACGGTCATGCCGGGGATAACGCGCATGAGGGCGATATCCTCGCAGCACTGGTGCGTGGCGCCGTCCTCGCCCACCGAGATACCGGCGTGCGTGGCACCGATCTTGACGTTGAGGTGCGGGTAGCCGATGGAATTGCGGACCTGCTCAAAGGCGCGGCCGGCGGCAAACATGGCAAAGCTGCTCGCGAAGGCAACGCGGCCGGTGGTTGCGATACCGGCGGCAACACCCATCAGGTTGCTCTCGGCAATGCCCACATCGAAGAAGCGGTCGGGGCAGGCTGCCTTAAACTTACCGGTCTGCGTGGCGGCGGCCAGATCGGCGTCGAGGACCACAAAGTCATCGTGCTCGTTGGCGAGCTCGACGAGAGCCTCGCCGTAGCTTACGCGCGTGGCGATTTTCTTGACGTCTGCCATCCTAGAGCTCCTCTCCGGCGGCCGTGAGCTCTGCCATGGCCTGCTCAAACTGTTCATCGTTGGGGGCCTTGCCGTGCCAACCAACCTGGTTCTCCATAAAGGAAACGCCCTTGCCCTTCATGGTCTCGGCGATAATGGCGGTCGGCTGACCCTTGGTGGCGCGAGCCTCGGCAAAGGCGGCGCGAATCTGATCGAAGTCGTTGCCGTCGGCGAGCTCCACCACGTGGAACTTAAAGGCGCGGAACTTGTCGGCGAGCGGCATGGGGTCGTTGACCTCCTCGACGGAGCCGTCGATCTGCAGGCCATTGTGGTCAACAATCACGCAGAGGTTGTCGAGCTGCTGGTTGCCGGCAAACATGGCGGCCTCCCAGACCTGGCCCTCCTCGCTCTCGCCATCGCCCAGCAGGGCGTACGTGCGGTAAGTATCGCCCCAGTGCTTGGCAGCGACGGCCATGCCCACGGCGGCGGAGATGCCCTGGCCCAGCGAGCCGGTGGACATATCGACACCCGGGGTGTCGTTCATGTTGGGGTGACCCTGCAGGTGGCTGCCGATATGGCGCAGCGTCTCGAGGTCCTCCTTGGGGAAGAACCCGCGCTCGGCGAGCACGGCGTACAGGCCCGGAGCGCAATGGCCCTTGGAAAGCACAAAGCGGTCGCGATCGGCCTTGCGGGGATCGGCCGGGTCGACGTTCATTTCCTCAAAGTACAGATAGGTCATGATGTCGGCAGCGCCGAGCGAACCGCCCGGATGGCCGGACTTGGCAGCGTGCACGCCGGTGACGATGCCCTTCCTTACCTCGTTGGCAACCTTTTTGAGCTCTTCGTCGCTCATTGTGCCTTCCTTTCATCCTCTTAAGACAAGATGCGCACGGCACAGAAGGTAATCCCAACACAGCCGCAATGCACGTACGTCATTCATTATGCTGGAAACTGATGGCTTTACCAGAGTTTTTATCATTATTTGAACAATTTAGCAGGCAGAACCGCTGATGAAACGGTTTATCAATGTGAACGTCTTTTGGATGCGGTGTCTACCTCTCGCCCCGGCACAAAAATGATCCGAAATCCTGCCGTCCCCTACGGATCACTTGATCCCTTGGGGACGGAGGAAAACGGATCATGTCCGCAAATCGAAATTCAGCCTACGCGTTAATGTCCTTGAATCCCTCACCGAAGGCTTCCGTAACGTCGGCGACCGTCACAATGGCGTGAGGATCGCGCTCGCGCACGATCGTTTTGAGGGTGTTGAGCTCTCGACGGCTAACGATCACCATGATCACCGGCTTCTCGACGCCCGAATACATACCGGTCGCCTTTAATTTGGTGCAGCCGCGACCCAGACCATACATGATGTCGGCCGCGATATCGGGGAAGTTATCCGAGATGATGAGTACCATACGACGCTTATTGCCGCCATCGACCACGGCATCGATCACATAGCCGCTAATCACCATCGAAAGTCCTGCGTACAGAGCATTTTCGAGCGAGAAGACCGGAGCCGATGCCGCACATACGGCAACGTCGATCGCCATGACGGTCGAGCCTACCGGCAGCGAGGTGTTACGCGAGATGATTTGGCCAATCGTGTCCGAGCCGCCGGTATTGGCGCCGGCGCGCAACACCATGCCGTAACCGATGCCCGTAATAATGCCGCCCCACATAGCGGGCAGCATCAGATCGGCATGTGCCAGCGGCGCCACAAACGGAGCGAACAGGTCGGTGAAAAAGCCCAGCAGCACAAAACCCGTCGCCGTCTGCACCACGTAGAACATGCCACCCTCGCGCATAACCACCAGCAGCAGCAAGGCGTTCATCACAATGGTTTGAATACCGACAGGCAGCGAGATGCCATGAGACGCACCGACCGCCTGGATAATCGTGGCGAGGCCCGTAACGCCGCCGGCGGCAAGGCCGTTGGGGATCAAAAACAAGTCCGTTGCGATAGCTGCCAGGGCGCAGCCAAACATGATCTTGGGCAAGTCGTGAAAGAAGTTCATCGAAAGAATGCGCTTGATGTCCAGACGATATGCCATGCTGCCTCCCTCAAAAAAGCGCACCCCGTCGGATGCGCTTTGAACTTCTTGCTGTATTCGATTTTACCGATTCGCCGACCAAATACCACCCCCGCACAGGGTCCGTATTGGCCGCATCTGCCCAAGGCCAACCCTGTGGGTTTAGGCGCCCTGGCTTTCCGCATCGGCGTTGCCGGTTGCCCAGCGATGGTAGCCGATCACAAACGGATCCAGATCGCCATCGTCGAGAACGGCCTCGACGTTGCTGGTCTCCACGCCCGTGCGCAGGTCCTTAACCATCTGGTACGGGTAGAGCACGTAGCTGCGGATCTGGTTGCCAAAACCAATTGTGGTCTTGGGTCCGCGAATCTCATCCAGGGCCTCGGCACGCTTCTCGAGCTCAATCTCGTACAGGCGCGCCTTGAGGATCTGCATGCACGCGGCCTTGTTTTGAATCTGGCTGCGCTCGTTTTGGCACGTGACCACGATACCGCTGGGGAAATGCGTCACACGCACGGCGGAGTCGGTGGTGTTGACACCCTGACCGCCCGGGCCGCTTGCATGGTACACGTCGACGCGAATGTCATCGGGACTAATCTCGATATCGATATCGTCGGGCAGCACCGGAATGACCTCGACGCCGGCAAACGTAGTCTGGCGGCGCTTCTTGTCGTCGGTGGGGCTAATGCGCACCAGGCGGTGAACTCCGGCCTCGGCACGAAGCATGCCAAAGGCATCCTTGCCTTCGACGGTAAAGGTCGCGCGATCGATGCCGATAACCTCGGCCGCGGGGCAATCGTTGATGGTGACCTTCCAACCGCGGCGCTGGCAGTACTTCATGTACATCTTAAAGAGCATGAAGGTCCAGTCCTGGGCCTCCAAGCCACCCTGCCCGGGCTTGATGGTCACAATTGCGTCGCCGTGATCGAACTCGCCGGTAAACCAGCTCGCAAGTTCAAGCTCGTCGATGGCGCGGGATAGGCGCTCCGCCGTGGCGGCAGCTTCCTCACGCAGCGCAGCGGCATCGGGATCATCGCCCATTTCCTCGGCAAGCTCCAACGCGGCGCGAGCATCGGAGAGCTCACCGCGCGCCGTATCCACGGCGGCGATGTCCTCCTTGGCGCGCGCAATCTCCTCCATCGTGGCGCGAGCGGCATCGGCGTCGTCCCAAAAACCCGGGGCGACGCTTTTGGCCTCGAGCTCCGTTACGCGGGTACGCTTCTCGTCCAAATGGAGATACGACTCGACCTCGCCGAGTCGGTCCGCAAACGCGTCCAACTCGGCGGGCGTCACCTCTAGAGTCTCGGCCATTAACGATTCCTGCCGTGGCAGTACTTGAACTTCTTACCGCTACCGCAAGGGCACAGGTCGTTGCGGCCCACGTTGACATAAGGGTCGTCGCTCTCGGACTTACGGTAGGTCGTCACCTTGCCACCGTTGTTAACGGCAGCCGGACCACCCTGGACGGCGGTACGGGCCTGCACCTGAGCCTGCTTGCGCAGCACCGAATCGCTGTTGTCGCCATCGATATCGGCGGGACCAGAGAAGCGCGCGCCCTTAAGGGCGGGCTCCTCCTTGTGCTCCACAGCCTGCGGGGCAGCCTTGATCTCAATGCGCAGAACAGTACGCAGGTAATCCTCGTACATGGTATCGACGAGCATCTGGAACGCGCTGTAGGCCTCGGTCTTGTACTCGACCAGCGGGTCGCGCTGGCCAAAGCCGCGCAAGCCGATACCGGTCTTGAGGTAGTCCATCTCCTGCAGGTAGTTCATCCAACGCGTATCGATGACGCGCAGCATGACCTGAGTGTTGAGCTCGCGCATCAGGTCCTCGCCCAGACGCTCGGCCTTCATGTTGTAGCACTTCTCAACATAGGCCAGGACATCGGCAGCCAGGGCCTCAAAGTCCTCGTCGGGGAACTGAGGGGTATCGATATGCCCGGTCAGCTCGACGACCCATTTGCGCAGACCCTCAAGATCACGCTCGCCCTCGTGGCTGTCCTTGGTGCAGAACTCCTGCACGCAGCGGTACACCGTGTCGTGCATGACCTCGGTGATGTGGTCGGTCAGGTCCTTGCCATCCAGAATCTTGTTGCGCTCGGCGTAGATGACCTGGCGCTGCTTGTTCATGACGTCGTCGTACTCAA
>CABQKL010000087.1 GCA_902464645.1 uncultured Collinsella sp. | reverse complement strand
AAAACACTGTGTCGCATGTTTTGGCCCGATTTCGCGGATTCATTCAGGCGGCGGCAACGCTTATTACCAACATTCACCTACCTAACTTTGCCAAAGGCGGCATCTATCAGGGTGCGGGAAAAACAGTCTGCGTACCCGGGCTTAACTGCTATTCGTGCCCCGCGGCATCGGGCGCGTGCCCCATCGGGTCGTTCCAGTCGGTGGTAGGTTCATCCAAGTTCAACTTCTCCTACTACGTTACCGGTACGCTCATTTTGCTCGGCGTGCTGCTGGGACGATTTGTATGCGGGTTTTTGTGCCCGTTTGGCTGGCTGCAGGAACTGCTTCATAAGATTCCCGGCAAAAAGCTTTCGACAAAAAAGCTCAAGGCGCTTACGTATATCAAATACGTTGTGCTGCTGTTTGCTGTGGTATTGCTGCCTGTGCTGGTGGTCAACGACCTGGGGATGGGAGACCCGTTCTTTTGCAAATACGTCTGTCCGCAGGGCGTGCTCGAGGGCGCCATTCCGCTGGCGGCTGCCAACGCCGGCATTCGATCTGCGCTGGGGCAGCTCTTTACCTGGAAACTTGCCGTTCTCATTGCCGTGGTAGTGCTGAGCGTTTTGTTCTATCGCCCCTTCTGCAAATGGATTTGCCCGCTCGGCGCATTCTATGCGCTCATGAATAGGGTGTCCTTGTTGGGGATTCAGGTCGACGCGTGCAAATGCGTCTCGTGCGGTAAGTGTTCAAGGGTTTGTCAGATGGACGTTGATGTGGTCCGCGCGCCCAATCATGCCGAATGTATCCGGTGCGGAAAGTGCATCGGGGCCTGTCCTGTCGATGCCATCAGCTATCGCTATGGCCTGGATGTGTCGGCGGAAAAGCTTCCCTTGACCGCCGATAAAAAGTAAACAAGCTTCGACAAAACGGAGGAATGACTATGAAGCTTTCTAAGATTGCGGCCCTGTTTATGGTGCCGGTATTGGCCTTGTGTCTTGTAGCATGTTCGGCGCCCGGTGGCAATGTGAGCGAATCTGCGAGCTCCGATCCTAAGATCGCAGAACTCACTGCGCAGAAGCCGGCCAATGCCGACGAGGCCGCCGAGCTGTATGCGAAGCTCATGCAGAAGGAGAACGAGATCTTTTCGAGTGATAACGCGCTGTGGGAAAAGGTATTCAATGCGGCAAATAAAGACTCGGCAATGATTGAGGACGGCAGCAATTACGGCGATTTCCTGCTCAAGACCATCGACGGCGCCAAGGATGAGTTCACGGCGGATGAGCTCAAGACGCTCAAGGCCGGTGCACAGCAGATCAAGGAGATCGAGGACAAGCTCGAGAGCCTGGAGAAGGAGTTCCCCGGCTGTGGAAGCACGCCGAGCGCAGGCGAGAGCGTCGACGCTTCGACCGCTGGCATGACGGCTGGCGCCAATGCTTCGAACGAGGCGACGAAGTTCCCCAGCTTTACGGGCAAGGACCTGGACGGCAACGACGTGAGCAGCGATGAGCTGTTCTCTAAGAACAAGGTCACCGTCATGAACTTCTGGTTCACCACTTGCAAGCCGTGCGTGGGCGAGCTGGGCGATCTTGAGAAACTGAATCAGGAGCTTGCCAAGAAGGGCGGTCAGGTCGTGGGCGTCAATTCCTTTACGCTCGATGGTAACAAGGGCGAGATTGCAGATGCCAAGGACGTGCTGAGCAAGAAGGGCGTGACATATAAGAACATCTGGTTCAAGTCGGATAGCGAGGCCGGTAAGTTTACGTCAAATTTGTTCTCGTTCCCGACAACGTATGTCATCGATCAGAACGGCAACATCGTAGGGGATCCCATCGTGGGAGCCATTAGCTCCGCCGAGCAGCGCGCAGCACTCGACAAGCTTATCGACCAGGCGATTGCGAATAGCGAGCAGTAAAAAACGCGTAAAGCATGGCGAGGATCGTGCGCCGCTGCGCGGAGTAGTCCGCTGCCTTTCAAGATAATCTCCACCATATAGAGGTCCCGCTCGGGGCCTCTTCTTTTAGGCGCCGTCCCGTTCGTTTTTTGGCGTGCTTCGTTACATTCCTCACTGGCGCCGGCAAAAAATGGGGATAGAGTAGGACAAACGCGTCGAATACGAACGGCGGGGGAGAGCGGGCAAGTGCGCCCGCGTGGGAGAGGTTGCCGTCCATGTTGGAGCTCAAGAGTATTTGCAAAAGGTACGTTACGCAGTCGTTTACGCAGGTGGCGCTCGATAGCGTAAGCCTGTCTTTTCGCGATAACGAGTTCGTGGCCATTCTGGGTCCCTCGGGCTCGGGCAAAACTACGATGCTCAACGTTATCGGTGGGCTCGATCATTTCGATTCTGGTGACTTGCTGATCGACGGCATATCGACCAAGGACTTTCACGATCGCGATTGGGATGCCTATCGCAACAACCGCATCGGCTTTGTGTTCCAGAGCTATAACCTCATTCCGCATCAGACCATTTTGGAAAACGTGGAGCTGGCGCTTACGCTCACGGGCGTGGGGCATGCCGAGCGTCGCCAGCGTGCGCGCGAGGCGTTGGAGAAAGTCGGCCTGGGCGAGCACGTTAACAAGCGCCCGAGCCAGCTTTCGGGCGGGCAGATGCAGCGTGTGGCCATCGCCCGTGCGCTGATCAACGATCCCGAGATTGTGCTGGCAGACGAGCCGACCGGCGCCCTGGACTCAACGACATCCGTACAGGTCATGGATCTGCTCAAGGATGTGGCGCGTGACCGTCTGGTTATTATGGTCACGCACAATCCCGAGCTGGCGTACCAATACGCCACGCGCATCGTTAACCTGGCGGACGGCAAGATCACCGACGATTCCGATCCTTTCGATGTCGCTGACGCCACGCGCCGCGAAGCCAAGCCTACGCGCAAAACCTCGATGAGCTTTGTGACGGCGCTGGGGCTTTCTGCCCGAAACCTTATGACCAAAAAAGGCCGTACGGCCATGACTGCCTTTGCGGGCTCGATTGGCATTATCGGTATCGCGGCGATTCTGGCGCTGTCCAATGGCGTAAACGGCTACATCAAAAAGGTCGAGGAGGATACGCTCTCGAGCTACCCGCTCACCATCTCCAAGCAGGATTACGACCTGTCGTCCATGATGGGCGGACAGGGGGCCACGGATGATGAGGCGTCCAACGGCGAGGATTCGTCCGACGACAGCGCCGGCGGCAAGGCTAAGGGAACCGATAAGATCCCCGTGGTTACGGCCGTAAAGGACATGTTTGCAAGCGTTAAGTCCAACGACATGACGAGCTTTAAGGCATGGCTCGATGCCGGTGGCGACGGCATCGATAAAGAGGTCAACGCCATTCAGTACGGCTACGGTGTATCGCCGGTTGTCTATCGTGCCGGCAAGGGCGATGAGAAGCCTGTCCGGCTGGTGCCCAACGCCATGACCGAGGCCATGAGCGGAGGCGCGAGCTCGGCGGCAACGGTGAGCATGGAATCCATGGGAACCTCGGTCTTTAACGAGATGATTGACGACCAGAGCCTGCTCGACAGCCAGTACGATGTCGTCGCCGGTCATTGGCCCACGTCCGCCAACGAAGCCGTGATGGTGCTTTCGAGCCGCGGTACGGTGGGCGACTACACGCTCTATAGCATCGGTGCGCTGAATATCGATGAGCTCAACGACCTGGTTAACAGTGCTATGACGGCCGACGGTGGGGTCAAAGCACCCGAGACCGGTACCGACTTTACCTACGACGATGCGCTGTCCACGACGTTTAAGATGCTGTCGCCGGCCGATGCCTATCGCAAAAACGAAGAGACCGGCATATGGACCGACATGTCTGGTGATGCCGACTTTATGGCCGCCAAGGTTGCCGACGGTATCGACGTGCACATTGTGGGCGTGGTGCGACCTAACGAGACAGCCAATGCGAGTGCGTTGTCTCCGGGCATTGCCTATACACATGCGCTGACTCGCCAGCTTATGGAGCGCGCCGCCGATTCGCAGATTGTGCAGGAGCAACTCGCCCACCCCGAGACGGATGTCTTTACGGGCAAGTCTTTCGATGAACTGCAGGGCGAGGCCAAGCAAGGCGTGGATCTGGGCAGCATGTTCAGTGCGGACGAGGCGGCGCTCAAGAGCGCGTTCTCGTTCGATGCGTCTGCGCTCTCGGGTGCAGCCGGCGGTATGGACCTTTCTGGTATCGATTTGTCCGTGCTGGACATTGACCTTTCGGGCGTTGGTAGGGACATCGACTTCAGCGACATCATGGCCAAAGCGCCGGCCCCAGATTTCTCAGGTATCTTTGACGGTCTGGAACTCACGCCCGAGCAAATGCAGCAGGTGGGAACGCTTGCCAACCAGCTGTTTGAGAGCTTTTTGCAGTCTGATCAGTTTAAGGCGCTGACACCCGATGATCTTAAGGACGCGTCAAAGCTTGCCGCCGCGTTCTCGACGTATCTTGAGAGTGATACGGCAGCCCAGCAATACCTGGCTCAGCTCAAGGCACTCGGTGGCGATGCCCTGGCCGAGCGCCTGCAGCGGGCGATGACCGACTATGTGCAAAAGCAGCTGGCTCCGTATCTGCAGCAGGCTATGGATCAGATGATGAAGTCGATCAGCGATCAGATTGCGGCGACGGTGTCAGCTCAGCTCAAGGCAGGCGCAGCAGGGCTCATGGGCCAGATGGCGACGCGGATGTCGTCGAGTTTTGCTAGCCTGGCGAGCGCCATGCGCGTGGATGCGAGTGCCTTTGCTCATGCCATTCACTTCAACATGGACGCCGAGGACCTGAGCTCGCTCATGATGAGCTATGCCAAGGCGTCGAAGCTCACCTACGATAACAATCTGACCACACTGGGCTATGCGGACGAGGCCGACCCCATCTCGGTCAAGATTTTCCCGCGTGACTTTGAGGCTAAGGAGCGTGTGCTCGATCACATCGATGCGTACAACAAGCAGGTCAAAGCCGTCGGCCACGATGAGCAGGCGATCTCGTACACCGACTACATGGGTATCATCATGGGCTCGGTGACCGACATCGTGAACACCATCAGCTTGGTGCTCATCGCATTCGTGAGTATCAGCCTGGTGGTGAGCTCCATCATGATCGGCATCATCACCTACATCAGCGTGCTGGAACGCAAAAAGGAGATTGGCATCCTGCGTGCGATCGGCGCGTCGAAGCGCAACGTGGCCAACGTATTCAATGCCGAGACCTTTATCGAGGGCCTCATCGCCGGCGTCTTTGCCATTGTCGTTGTGATGGCCGTGAGCTTTCCGGTTAATGCCTGGGCGCTTGCTGCCAAACAGGTGCCCAATCTGATGAGCCTGCCCGTGCAGGATGCGCTGGTGCTCATTGCAATTTCGGTGTTACTGACGGTCGTTGCCGGCCTGCTGCCGGCCCGCAGCGCATCCAGGAAGGATCCCGTGGAGGCCCTGCGCTCTGAATAATGTGACAAGGGACGGTCCCTTTGTCACATTGAGCGGCTTGTGAATTCGAGGTCTAATACTTTTCCGAGAAGTGAACGAGTCAAAATGGACCCCCGAAGCGTCGACACTTTTGAGATGCAATTTCCAGCGGTTTTGATTGTTGAATCCTGCGGTTTTGGCGTCAGAGAATGTCGATGCTTCGGGGGTCCAAATACAGCCGTTCACTTCTCGGAAAAGTATTAGACCTCGAGATATAGACGATGTTTGCGAGCGGCAATTAGAGCGTAAGCCTTTAGTTCTTCTTTGCAGAGAGCATGAGCCTAATTTCCGGGTGGGTGTATTCGTCGAACTCTTCCTTGGGCTCGGTGTCAAAGGTGTAGTACGACTTGATAGATTCGTCCTCCGTCTTGATGCTGATTTCTTCATATAGGGATCCGGCTAAAAATGCCTGTTTAAATTCATCCGACAGGCTGCATGGCGTGAGGAGGTCCGGTGTGGCAACGGAAATGTCCAACCCGTTGAGCGGGGCGCAGAGCGTCGCGATATCCTGCTCGGCGCGGGCGAGGTTGTCTGCAGGGCTTGCCTCGGGGTCGATCTGACTGGTGTAATCGACGTCCGTGAGCATGCCATCTGCATCGAAAGAAAGGTAGACATAGGCTGCTTGAGCGCCGAGGTCATTATCGCGCAGATAGCCGATAATGCGGTAGCCGTAGTCGTGATACGACTCGTATGGGTCGTCTGCCGCGACGCGTTCGCACACGGGCTCCAAGGCATCTTGCGCGATGGCGAGCTGCTCGGCGGCTGCAGCCTTTCTTGCCTGAAGCTCGTTATTTCCCTGGACAAACTGCGGGATGTAGACGCCAAGCAGCACAATGACGGGCAACACCGCGAGAGCTATGATCTGCTTCTTGACGCTTGGAATCGTCACACCGTATGCGTTTGCCATGGCCTCGGCATTGCTCGAGGTCTCGGCCAGCACGTCTGCCGCCGTGGTGACTGCCCCCACGGCGCCGGCGACCTCGGCGGCACCGCCCAGGTTGCGCGCGAGATCGTTGTCGCTGTTCTTGAGCAGGCGGCCGGCAGCTTGCGTGGCAAGTACGCCGGCGACCTCCGCGGAACGGTCCTTGTTGGTCTGGGCTACCGCAAGCCTGCCCTGCAGCTCCTTCCACTGTTTGCCCTGCATCCCAAAGCGTGGTGCAAGGGCGCAATAGCAAAAGATGGCGAGCTCGATTACGGTGAGTGCGATGGCGGTATATATGCCCGCGGGTTGGAATTCCTTTTGGTGGAACGCGATATCGTTGATCATTTGGAGCGGCAACATCAACAGGCATGCTACGAACGACATGATGAGTGCGGTCGCTGCGATCTTGGGGTACATGCAGTACCGCTGGATGCGTTTCTTTTCTCGTTCGGTGAGCTGCTGCATGGGGGCCTCGACTCTCATCGTTTTTGGGCGATGCGCACACGCTCTTGAGTATAGATGAGTGGAGGGTGTCTGTTGTTCATACATAGCGGTCAACAGCGTGCTGTTGGTGATCGCTTGATCGTGGGCGCCATCTTTTAGAGCATGAAGCCGTTATCTAAGGAAAAGTGGCGAGCGAGGGAGCCGCTGTGAAGCGGCCCCATTTGCTGTTCGTGGACACCGTTCACCTTCATTGCACAGGGACGGCTGGAGGGCTGGTTGGCATCAAGTAACTGCCTCCGCCTTGTGGGTCGCCTCAAGGACAAGGCATAATGCATGTGACAAAGGGGCAGTCCCTTTGCCGCATTGATCTGAGAGTAGATGTTGATGATTCTATCGTTGGCCCCCATGGAGGGGATTACCGGGCATGTGTTCCGTCGCGTGCATGCGGAGTGCTTTGGCGCGCTCGATTGTTATTACACGCCGTTTTTGCCGCCGCCGCGGGTGGGAAACCGCTTTGGCGGCAAGGCGTTTAAGGAGATCGATCCTGCCAATAACCAGGGGCTCAACGTAGTGCCTCAGCTGATGTCCAAGAA
>CABQKL010000086.1 GCA_902464645.1 uncultured Collinsella sp. | reverse complement strand
CCCATAGCAATAAAGAGGGCCGCAAGCGACCCTCTCCATTGCATTATGCAATCAAAAACTGTGTTTTACATCCAGTCGTCGATGAACGGTAGTTTAGGCGCTGTATTTGTTGGCCTCGCCAAAGGTGCCAGCCTCGACGATCCAGCCGTCCTTCATGATGACGTCCATGTTGTCGGTGTTGAGCACGTGGATGTCGGCGGCGACGTCACCGTTGACGACCAGCAGGTCGGCGCACTTGCCGGCCTCGATGGAACCGGTCTCGTCCTCGATGTGGCACATCTTGGCACCGTTGAGGGTAGCGCAGGTGATGGTCTCGACCGGGGTGAAGCCGATCTTGTCGACGAACTCGTACATCTCCTCGATGGAGCAGGTGCCATACGGGGTTACGAAGGAGAAGGAGTCGGAGCCGATCGTCATGACGACGCCGCGCTTCTTGGCCTCGCGCAGGCAGTCGTAGTTGCGCTGCAGCTCCTTCTCGACCAGGGTGCCCTCGTACTTGTCGTGCAGCTCGGGGACGTAGACGGGCGGATAGGTGGCGTACCAGGTGGGCAGGAAGGCGATCGTCGGGGTGAAGAAGGTGCCCTGCTCGGCCATGAGGTCCATGGTAC
Source organism: uncultured Collinsella sp. (assembly GCA_902464645.1). GTDB lineage: Bacteria > Actinomycetota > Coriobacteriia > Coriobacteriales > Coriobacteriaceae > Collinsella. The sequence goes on along the minus strand of CABQKL010000086.1, from coordinate 6,954 downwards.
GCTCATCGATATCGAAGCCGTGAATCAACTGCTCGCAGCCAAAGCGAACGGAATCGTAGGCAGCGGCGTGGTTGTTGTAGCAGTGGCTCCACACGGGGATGCCAACCATCTTGGCCTCTTCGACCACGGCCTGGATCTCCTCAGAGCAGTAGTGCTGGTCGCGACCGGAGTCCCAGCGCCAGATGCCGCCACCGGTAGCCCAGATCTTGATGGCATCGGGGTTCTCGCGCAGGCGACGACGGACGGCCTTGCGCAAATCCCAAGGACCGTCGACCTGGTCGCCCCAGGGATGGGATTCCTTGTTGAGCTCCTGGGTGCAGTGGTGGGAGTCACCGTGACCGGCAACGCGGCAGAAGCCCAGGCCGGTGGCCAGAACGCGCGGGCCCTTAAAGACGCCCTTGTCGATGCAGTCGCGAATCTGGATACCAAAGCGGCCGATCTCGCAGACGGTGGTGAGGCCGTGGGTGAGGCAGTCGTAGGCCTGCTTGACGGCGACGGCCTGCTTCTCGAGGAGCGGCTGCATGACCCAATCGGTGTCATCGTCGGTCAGGTTGCCCGAGAAGTGCAGGTGGGTGTCGATCAGGCCGGGAAGGACGGTCTTGCCGGCGGCGTCGATAACCTCAACGCCCTCGGGAAGGTCCTGCATAACACCGGCGTACTCGATCTTGCCGTTGTCGTCGACGAGAACGAGGGAGTTCTCGACCGGCTCGGCGCCGGTACCGTCGATGAGCTTACCGCCAACGATTGCATACTTAGTGGACATGGTTCCTCCTTATGGATCCATATAGTGGGCGAGGCCGTGTTGGGTCGCAGCCTCACAAAGCTACCCAAGTGATGCCGGGTTCGGTGCGCAGAAGAGAGGGCCCCGCGCACCTGGTCCGCCCCGGCTAGGCGTTACTTTTTGCGGGAATTGGTGAAAGCCATGAGGGCCAGGCCAATAGCCAACCAGCCGATCACGATGCTCCACTCCACCATGTTGAGGGAGGCGGGAGAGAACGGAATCACGAGCAGGCCGATGATGATGGCGCAGGCAGCGATAGCGAGGCCGATGCCAAACTTGCCGCCGGGTACCTCGTAGGGACGAGGCAGGTCGGGCTCGGTGAAGCGCATGCGCAGGCAGGCGAGGGCGACCATGCCGCAGGAGAAGATGAAGGCGAGAGCCGACACGTTGGTCAGGGGGATGAGCATGTTCTTGCCCAGGAACGGACCAATGACGGTGATGACGCCCAGTACGACGCAGGCAAGCTTGGGAGCGCCGGACTTGGGGTCGACCTCGGCGAATTTCTCGGGCAGCTGGCCCTTGCGGCCCATGGCGAGCATGATGCGGCTCGTGGCGCCGTAGAAGGAGTTCATCGGGCCCATGGGTCCAAGCGTGGCGATGACGAGCATGGCCAGGTACAGGAGCATGTTGATGCCCTTGAGGCAGGCAAGCGCGGGAACCGGGCTCTTAACAAACTCATGCCAGTCGAGGATGGTGCCGAACGAGTAGATGCAGACCATGTAGAAACCGCCGGCGGCCAGCAGAGCCAGGGAGATGATCTTGCCGAACTTGTTCCAGTTGAGGCCCTCGGCTGCTTCCTCAGCCTGCTGAGGAATGGTGTCGAAACCGGCGTAGAAGAACGGAGTCAGAACCAGGACCGACACGATGCCGGCGAACAGGCTGGTGCTCTCGGTAGCGGCCTTGCCGCCGCCAGCGCCGGCAACCTGGGAGAACACAGGCATGGCATTGTCCGGCGAGCCGGTGAACAGCGAGACGCCCATGGCGAGCAGCATGCCGCAGAGCAGGGCCTTGGTCAGGAAGGCCTGGAGCTTGGCGGCCGAGCTGGCACCGCGGAAGTTGAGGAAGATGACGTAGACTGCAAAGCCGAGCGCAATCAGCGTCGGGAACAGGTAAACGTCGGCGCCCAGGATGGTGTAGAGCTTGACGGCGCGCAGCCACTCAAGGCCGGGCAGGCTGCCGAACATCTCGGACACGAGGGTCGAAATGGCGATGGCCTCCCACGGGCACAGGATGCCGTTGCCCAGGGCCAGGAGCCAACCGGTGATGTAGCTCAGCGTACGGCCAAAGCTACGATCGACATACTCGACGATGCCACCCGAGATGGGGATAGCAGCCGTGAGCTCACCGAAAACAGCTCCGACGGGCACGAGGAAGATTGCACCCAAGAGGAATGCGATCATAGCGGGAACGGGACCGCCGCCCACGACCATCCAGTCGCCGACCTGCAGAACCCAACCGGTACCGATGATGGCACCGAAACCGATGGTGAAGAAGTTCCAGAGCGAAAGCGTTTTCTTCATGCCGCCGTTATCCTCGACTGCAACTTCTGCGTTCTTGTCCGCCATTGTTCCCCTCCTTTCCTTTTTGACGCCCTTGGCGTCACCCCTTGCGCGGTCCGTTTTGCCGCGCGCTTTTATTCCGTGGCTTTAAGATACGGCCTTGGCACAGCAGCGCCGCTTGCAGCTCGACCGATGGCAGAACTGCAAAACGAGCGGCGCCGTTTTTGGGACGAACGGCGGGAGACGTCATTCGTCTTGGACGCTTTCATCTTGTCTGCTTTTGAATACCTGTTGCCGTGACGCTTGGCGCGCGGCGCGGCAACGTTCATACCATTTGTCAGGCTTTTGGCGCACATGCCCATGTGTCGTGCATCTTTTTATGTAGGATAGACAAGTTACACATGAGGCAAGGTGATTCGAATGGCATACGGATACAATGACGGCGACCAACGGCCACAAAGCGTGCGCCTTGCCGGCCGCACCACGCCAACGCCCAGAAGCACCTCCGACAACGACAACCCGCAGCGCCCCCAAGAGCAGCCCGGGGCTTCTTCGCGGCAACAAAGCCGTACCGTGCAGCAGTCAGACCGCGTGAGTACGAGCACACGCCAACGCCAGACCGACACATCGCAGCCACGCCGCTACGATCGCCGTAAGACCGACTACTACGTCAAGCGCTCCTTTTCGCGACCTCAACGCGATCGCGGCAATTCCGCCCCTCACCCCGCGTCGCACACCACAAGCCACGCGCTTCCGGCCCGCCGCCTACGCCTTGCGCTTTGCTCCATCGCCGCCTGCCTCGTCTTTGTGTTTTTGGGATCCTGTATCTCCCACGGATCAGCCGGTCTTGAGCCCACCGTCGAGGACAAGCTGCTTAAAGCTCCCGTCGCGCCCGGTTACTCCTTTGCGTTCTCGACCCCACGCTCGCAATGGCAGGCCGGCACCATGCCCCACATCTACCAAATTGACCCCGCATGGTCGGAGCTGCCCTATGCCGGTGGCACTATTCGCGAAAACGCTTGCGGTCCCACTTGCCTCACCATGGTCTATATCTTTAAGACCGGCCACACCGATAAGACGCCGGTCGATATATGCGCACTGGCCGAAGCCGGCAACTACGCCCCCACTGGTGCCACCGAGTGGTCGTTTATGACAGGCGGTGCATGGCAGCTGGGGCTCAACGGAACACAGCTCTATAACGATCGCGAATCGATTACCCAAGCACTTCGCTCGGGTGTGCCCGTCATCGCCGCAGTGCGCCCCGGTACGTTTACCAACGTAGGCCACTACATCGTGCTCTACGGCATCGACGACGCCAACCAGATTGGCGTCTACGACCCCAACTCGGCCAGCCGCAGCGCCCGCCGCTGGGGCGTCGTAGAGGTCCTCAACGAAGTCGAAGCCATGTGGGCCTACTACTAGTCATTGGGGACAGACTTAAATGAGTGGTCATTGGGGACGCTCATGTTTGACTAGTCATTTAAGAACGTCCCCAATGACTAGGTGAATAGCAAAAGCCCCGCAGTCGGAGCGGACTGCGGGGCTCATGAAGAGAGGCTAGTTTGTGGGCGCTTTGCCTGGCGCCCACGAGAGATGCAACAGAGTAGAGACTACTCGTGGATGCGGGTACCGGAGAGGCCGGCCATGGTCTCGGCGGCCTTGTCCAGAGCGCCGATGATGCAGGTGCGGCCCTTGCGGGAACGGGCGAACTTGATGGCAGCGCGGACCTTGGGCTCCATGGAACCCTTGCCGAACTGACCCTCATCGGCCAGACGCTCGGCCTCGTCGGCGGTGAGCTCCTCGAGCTCCTCCTGGTTGGGCTTGCCAAAGTTGATGGCGACATGCTCAACGGCGGTCAACAGGAACAGAACGTCGGCATCGCAGTCCTCGGCCAGCAGCTCGCCGCCCAGGTCCTTGTCGATGACGGCGGGAACGCCCTTGTAGCAGCCCTTGTTCTCGTAGTCGCGGACGACGGGGATGCCGCCGCCACCGCAGGCGATGACGATGAACTCGTTGTCGAGCAGGTTGAGGATGGAGTCAGCCTCGACGATCTTCTTGGGATCGGGGGAAGCGACGACGCGACGCCAGCCGCGGCCGGAATCCTCGACGAAGACCTTGGAGGGATCCTCGGCCATGAACTCCTTGGCCTGCTCCTCAGTATAGAAGGGGCCGATCGGCTTAGTCGGGTTCTTGAACGCGGGATCATCCGGGTCGCACTCGATCTGGGTGACGACGGTGGCGGCGTGCCAACGCTTATAGCGCTTGTGCATCTCGCGGCCGATGCCCTGCTGCAGGTGATAACCAATGTAGCCCTGGGACATGGCGCCGCACTCGGGCAGCGGCATCTCGGGGGTGCCGATGGCGTCGTGGGCAGCGGCGAAGGCGTTCTGGATCATGCCGACCTGCGGACCGTTGCCGTGGGTGATGATGATTTCGTTACCCTGCTCAATCAGGCCGAGAAGGGCGTGAGCGGTGTTGCTCACGGCCTCGATCTGCTCAACGGGGTTGTTGCCGAGGGCGTTGCCGCCAAGGGCGACGACAATACGATCGGGCTTGCCAAGAGGCTTAGACATTGCTGGAATCCTTTCTGTAAAAGGCCTACAACCCATTAATAACCCGCGTCCGTGCAATACGCGAATTTATTAAGGTTTATATTCTCTTTATCGCTCATTTTATTCATTTTGAAAATAGTTGAACGGTGAACGGTCGTTTTTATCCGCTCAGCGTACAGAACCCCAGCTCAGATATGTTTACGCCATTTACGTGCGACTTTATTTTAATAGAGCAGGGATTAGACCAGATTATGCAAACTGTATCTTTGCTAAACACAAAACAGGCAGCGTAATATCTTACTCGCACTATACGAGATTCTATGCACTTATTGGACGAGTATGCAGCCCTGCAATAACATGGCGTTTTTCATCCAGCATAAGGAATATAGATGAGCTCCAAAAAGACAGCCAGCCCCAAAGCACGGGGATAGAAGGCAGCAACGGCCACGCCCCCCATCCACCCCCAAAGTGGCGCGAGGTTTCGCGGCAAAGCCGCGAAACAGCGAAAGGGACCAAAGGCCCCCTCAGCCACGTCCTTCATTCAGCCACGCAATCCGAAGACGTAGTCGTAGCAGGATCTGAGGGCTAACCTTCGCGGACACTCCGCAGGACGAAAGAACCCCCGCCGCACGTAGTGCGCAGCGGGGGTTCTTTCATGTCCGAGGACGTCCGCGAAGGTTAGCCCTCAGATCCTGCGGTGGGAGACCTAGGCCTCGTTGTACACCGTCTTGAGCTTCAGCAGGTGAGCGTAGCGGTCCATGGCAGCCTGCTCGTTCTCCTTGAAGAGCTCCTCGGCGCGCTCGGGGAAGGAACGCGTCAGCGAAGCGTAACGGGCCTCGTTCATCAGGAACTCCTGATAACCGCCCGCGGGCTCCTTGGAATCGAGCGAGAACTTCTTGCCGGCAGCAGCCTCGGGGTTGAAGCGGAAGAGGTTCCAGTAACCGCACTCGACAGCCTTCTTCATCTCGGCCTGGCAGTTCTGCATGCCGCCCTTCTTGATGGAGTGCATCTCGCAGGGGCTGTAGCCGATGATGAGGGACGGGCCGTCGTAGGCCTCGGCCTCGTGGATGGCCTTGAGGGTCTGAGCCGGGTTGGCGCCCATGGCGACCTGCGCCACATAGACGTAGCCGTAGCTCATGGCAATCTCGGCCAGGGACTTCTTCTTGGTCACCTTACCGGCAGCGGCGAACTGAGCGACCTGGCCCAGGTTCGAGGCCTTGGAGGCCTGACCACCGGTGTTGGAGTAAACCTCGGTGTCGAAGACGAAGACGTTGATATTGTGGCCGGAAGCCAGGACGTGGTCCAGGCCACCGAAGCCGATGTCGTAGGCCCAACCGTCGCCACCGAAGACCCAGAAGGACTTCTTGGTGAGGTAGGCCTTGTCGGCGAGGATCGCCTTGGAAGCATCGCAGCCGCACTTCTCGAGCTCGGCAACGTAGGCAGCGGCAGCGGTCTTGGAAGCCTCGACATCGTTGACGGAGTCGAGCCAAGCCTGGCCGGCGGCCTTGAGCTCATCGGACGGACCGTCAGCGGCGATGATCTCCTGGGTAGCGGCGATCAGCTTGCGCTGAACGGCCTCGTAACCGACGGCCATGCCCAGACCGTGCTCGGCATTGTCCTCGAACAGGGAGTTGTTCCACGCCGGGCCGTGACCGTCCTTGTCCTTGCAGTAAGGAGCGGTGGCAGCGGGGTTGCCCCAAATGGAGGAGCAGCCGGTGGCGTTGGAGATGAACATACGGTCGCCGGCGACCTGGGTCACCAGACGTGCATAGGCGGTCTCGGCGCAGCCGGCGCAGGAGCCGGAGAACTCCAGGTAGGGCTGCTTAAACTGGCTGCCCTTGACGTTGGCCGCGATGAGCTCCTTCTTCTCGGAGACGTTCTCGACCATGTAGTCCCAAACGGGCTGCTGGTCCATCTCCTGCTCGGTGGGAACCATCTCGAGGGCGCCCTTGGGGCAGACCTTGACGCAGTTGGTGCAGCCCATGCAGTCGAGCGGGGACACGGCCATGGTGAACTTCATGCCCTTGGCCTTGGGACCCATGGCGTCGAGCGTGCGAGTAGCCTCGGGCGCGGCGGCAGCCTCGTCCTCGGTCATCGCGAACGGACGGATGGTGGCATGCGG
>CABQKL010000085.1 GCA_902464645.1 uncultured Collinsella sp. | reverse complement strand
GGCCCTTCCGTCTGCGAAGGCTCGGCATCGGCGTGCTACCATAGCTACGTCCAAGTACACATATCAAGTGGAGGATATCCATGGCAAACGTTCTTGTCTTTGGTCACCAGAACCCCGATAACGACGCCATCATGAGCGCCGTCGTCCTGTCCCAGCTGCTCAACCAGGTTGAGTATGCCGGCAACACCTACGAGGCCTGCGCCCTTGGTCAGCTTCCGGCAGAGTCCGCCAAGCTGCTCGCCGACGCCGGCATCGCCGAGCCCCGCGTAATCGAGTCCGTCGAGGCCGGTCAGCTCGTCGTTCTCACCGACCACAACGAGTCTGCCCAGTCCGTTGCCGGCCTTAAGGACGCCACGGTCTTTGGTGTTGTCGATCATCACCGCATCGGCGACTTCGAGACCGCCGGCCCGCTGCACTACATCTGCCTGCCCTGGGGCTCCAGCTGCACCATCGTCACCAAGCTCGCCGGCGTGCTCGGCGTTGAGCTTTCCGACGTCCAGGCTAAGCTGCTGCTCTCGGCCATGATGACCGACACGCTCATGCTCAAGAGCCCCACCACCACCGATGTCGACCGCGCCGTCGCCGCCAAGCTCGGCGAGCAGGTGGGCGTCGACCCGGTTAAGTTTGGCATGGAGGTCTTCCTCACCCGTCCGTCCGGCTCCTTCACCGCAGCCGAGATGGTCGGCAACGACATCAAGATGTTCGAGCCCGCCGGCAAGAAGCTGCTCATCGGCCAGTACGAGACTGTCGACAAGACCCGCGCACTCGGCATGATCGACGAGATTCGCGAGGCCATGCGCGCCTACGCCGCCGAGAAGGGTGCCGACGGCATTGTCCTGTGCATCACCGACATCATGGAGGAGGGCTCGCAGGTCCTGCTCGAGGGCGAGACCGAGGCTGCTCAGAAGGGCCTGGGCATTGCCGACGAGCACGACGGCGTCTGGATGCCGGGTGTCCTCTCCCGTAAGAAGCAGGTCGCTGCCCCCATTATGGCCGCCTGCTCCGCCTGCTAGGTTTAGTTGACCAAACGCTACGACCGGATCGCGGACACCCCGCCTCCGGTCGTTTTTTGTGCACGGCGCCGCGTCGTCTCTTGGACAGGCGTGCCCGTGCCGTTGAGCAAATAATGTTCAACCTGTGGTTCCGCTTTTCGGCCACGCCTGCGTGCTTGTCGTGCAGGGTAGGCTAGATGCAAGCGTAATACGTTAGAGCGCGGCGCCGCCACTTGGGCGGGCCGTGCTTTTTTAAGACGGGAGCTTTCCCGTGAAAGGAGCCGCCCATGGCAGCAACTGAGCAGCTGTTCAACGTTCGTGAGCGCAAGCGCTTTGAACGTCACGACATCTGGGAGCGCATCGCCGAGAACGGCACGATTTCCGCCGCCGTCATGGTCTTCGCCGCCATCGCCGCCGTCATTTGCGCCAATACCGATGCCTACGAGGCCGTCCATCACTTTTTGGAGACCCCGCTGTATGTGGGTCTGGGCAACCTTACGGCCGGTCTCACCGTTGAGCTTTTCGTCAACGACTTCCTCATGGCGATTTTCTTTTTGTTGGTGGGCATTGAGCTTAAGTACGAGATGACGGTCGGCGAGCTCAAGAATCCGCGTCAGGCCATGCTTCCCATGCTGGCGGCCGTGGGCGGCGTCGTCGTTCCCGCCTGTATCTACCTGATCTTCAACCATGCCGGCGCCCGCAACGGTTGGGCCATCCCCATGGCAACCGATATTGCCTTTGCGCTGGGCGTGCTATCGCTTTTGGGCAATCGCGTTCCCAACGGCGTGCGCGTGTTCTTCTCGACGCTCGCCATCGCCGACGACCTCATCTCCATCGCCGCCATCGCCATCTTCTACGGTCAGAGCCCCAATCCGTTTTGGTTGGGCGCCGCCGCGCTTGTGACCTGCGCGCTCGTGTGGCTCAACAAGACGCAGCATTACCGCCTTGCCCCGTATTCGGTACTGGGTCTGCTGTTGTGGTTCTGTATGTTCAAGAGCGGCGTACATGCCACGCTCGCCGGCGTTATCTTGGCCTTTACCATCCCGGCCAAGTGCGGCGTCAAGCTCGATAGCCTCACCGATTGGTTGGGCGAGTGCCTGCCGCTGCTCGATGACCGCTACGACGACGAGGCACACATCTTGGGCCAGCATGACTTTACCGTCTCGACCACCAGGGTCGAGCACGTCATGCACCGCGTGACCCCGCCGCTCATCCGCATGGAGCGTCTGATCTCCACGCCGGTCAACTTTGTGATTCTGCCGATCTTTGCGTTCGTGAACGCACAGGTTCGCCTAGTGGGTGTGGACATGAGCACGCTGCTCACCGACCCGGTGACGCTTGGCGTGTACTTTGGCATGCTGCTGGGCAAGCCGATTGGTATCTTTGGCATGACGTTTGCCCTGGTTAAGTTTAGGGTCTGCGAGCTGCCGCACAATGTCAACTGGCACATGATTGCCGGTGTGGGCATTCTGGGCGGTATCGGCTTTACCATGTCGATCCTCATCAGCGGCCTTGCCTTCCCGACGGCCCAGTTTGAGGTTCTGGCAGCCAAGGCCGCTATTCTTGCCGGCTCTGTCACCGCGGCCGTGCTCGGCATGATCTACATGAGCGTGGTCTGCAAACATCCCGCGCCCAAGGACGAGTAAGAGCACATACAAGTTTGAAAACGCCGCCTGTGAACACCATCACAGGCGGCGTTTTAGTCATTCGGGACGTTCTTAAATGACTAGGTTATTCCACGGTGCCGTAGATGGCGCCCCAGCCGTGGGCGGCCAAGGCGGAGTTGAGCTGGTCGCAAAGTGACTGGCGGTCGTAATAGCCGGGCGGTAGCAGGTTCACGATTTCCATGAGATCGGGCGCCAGGTCCAAGATTTCGGCCTGTACGATCAGATCCAGGCGGTCGATGGTGTGGCGGTCGTAAAACAGTCCGTCGACCAGGCGCTGCAGGTCGCCGAATTCCTCGGCCTGGAACGATCCGTACTCCATAGTGCCTCCTTGGGCGCCCCACGCCGGCATGCGCGGCGATTCGTAATTCATTGCGATGGACTTAATCTATCACGGCTTCATACCCTTGCGGCGGTGGCGGTCTATACTTAGACGAACTGCAACGTACCGCTTCGTGAAAGGTCGCACCCATGCAGACGATCTACCAGAAGATGGAAACCACCGAACTCGATGCCGCCATCGAGGCGCTCAAGGCCGAGGTCGCCGAGGTCAAGGCCAAGGGCCTGGCGCTCGACATGGCCCGCGGCAAGCCGTCGCCCTCCCAGGTGGACATCTCTCGACCCATGCTCGATATCCTCAATGCCGATGCCGATCTGCACGACGGCAACGTCGACTGTTCCAACTACGGCTGCTTTGAGGGCATTCCCTCGGCACGCAAGCTGGCGGGGGAGTTCCTGGGTTGCCCCGCCGAGCAGACGCTCGTGCTGGGTTCGTCGAGCTTGCTGATCGAGCACGATATCGCCGGTATGTTCTGGCGTTGCGGCTCGTGTGGTAGCGATCCTTGGGAGGCTTACGAGGCAGCGCACGACGGCAAGAAGGTCAAGTTCCTGTGCCCGGTTCCCGGCTACGATCGCCACTTTGGCATTACCGCCGACTTGGGTATCGAGAACGTTCCCGTCGCGATGACCGACAACGGCCCCGACATGGACGAGGTCGAGCGCCTGGTTGCCGCCGACGACTCCATCAAGGGCATCTGGTGCGTGCCCAAGTATTCCAACCCCACGGGCATCACCTTTAGCGAGGACACCGTGCGTCGCCTGGTCGAGATGCCCACGGCCGCGCCCGATTTCCGCATCTTCTGGGACAACGCCTACTGCGTGCACGACCTGTACGACGAGACCGACGAGCTCGCCAACATCTTCGATCTTGCCCGCGCGGCGGGCACCGAGGACCGCGTGGTGGCCTTTGCCTCGACGTCCAAGATCACCTTCCCGGGCGCCGGTATCGGCTTTATCGGTGCGAGCCCCGCGGTTATCGCGGAGTTCTCCAAGCGCCTGAAGGCCGGCCTCATCAGCGCCGACAAGCTCAACCAACTGCGCCACGTGCGCTTCCTTCCCACCATCGAGGCGGTCAAGGAGCACATGAAAAAGCATGCCGAGTTTTTGCGCCCGCGCTTTGAGGCCGTTGAGCGCAAGCTTACCGAGGGCCTGGGCGATACGGGTTGCGCCACCTGGACGCATCCCCGCGGCGGCTACTTTGTAAGCTTCGATGGTCCCGAGGGCTCGGCCCAGAAGGTCGCCGCGCTTTGTGCCGACCTGGGCGTCAAGCTCACGCCGGCTGGTGCCACCTGGCCTTATGGCAAGGATCCGCGCGATACCAACATCCGCATCGCGCCGAGCTATCCCACGGTCGAGGACCTGGAGGCCGCGCTCGATGTGCTGGTGCTGGCCGTTAAGCTTGTCGCTGCCGAGCTCGCGCGTGCCGAGCGCGCCTAACGCGCGGCTTCCCGTACTATCCGCACCTTCGATACGTAAAGGAGCATATACATGGATTTGGGTATTTCCACCAACCCCACGCCAGAGCTCTACACCATTAAGGTAACCGGCGAGATCGATATCTCTAACGCCGATAGCCTGCGCAATGCCATCGACCTGGCGCTCGAGCAGCCCACCGAGGCCGTTGAGCTCGATTTTGCCCAGGTGAGCTACATCGATTCGACGGGCATTGGCGTGCTCGTGGGCGCCGCGCACCACGCGGTCGACCACGGCAAGCGCTTTAGCTGCACCAATGTGCAGCCCCCGGTGATGCGCGTGGTCCAGCTGTTGGGTGTCGACCAGGAGATTTCGATCACCGCTGCATAATCTTTGCCCCAAAAGGGCGTGCCGTTTGGCATATGTTTGTGATGCGCTCGGACGTTTTGGCGTCCGGGCGCTATACTTGACCGAATGAATAGACGAGTTCCGGCCGAATGGCGCGGTGCGGGCTCGACTCACATCGAGCCTTGGAGGTATGTGTGTTTGGTATTGGAGAGGGTGAGCTCGCGATCATCGTGGTCTTCGGCTTTTTGCTGTTTGGCCCGGATAAGCTCCCACAGATGGGCCGCACGATCGGCCGTGCCATCCGTCAGTTCCGCGAGACGCAGGAAAAGATGACGGCCGTTGTTCAGTCCGAGATAATCGATCCGGTGAGCGAGGCCGCTTCGGCACCGGTCAAGCCCAAGAAGACTGCCGTCGATGACGATTCCGATGCGGACAAGGATGCCGCCGAGACGGCAGCGCCCGCCAAGAAGGAGACCTTTGCCGAGCGCCGTGCCCGCCTTGCTGCCGAGAAGGCCGCGAGCGAGGCTGCCGCCGAGGGCGAGGGTGCTGCTGAGGAGGCCGAGGGTGCCGAGCCTGCCGCTGCCGCCGAGCCTGTCGTCGAGCCCGAGCCTGCTGCAGAACCGGAGCCCGAGCCCGAGCCGGTAGAGCCCACGACGGCTGACCTCTACGCCCGTCGTCCCCGCAAGCGCAAGGCCGTCGTCGACCAGCTCGCTCGCGAGCTCGAGGCCGAGGACGAGGCTGCCACCGCCGACGCCTCGAAGGGAGGCGATGAGTAATGCCTATCGGACCTGCGCGCATGCCGCTCTTCGATCACCTGGGAGAGCTCCGTCGCCGCCTGACTATCGTGGTCGTGTCGGTGTTTGCCGCCGCCATCGTGCTGTATTTCGCCACGCCCGTGGTGCTCGACATCCTGGAAGACCCCATCCGCTCCTTTGTGCCGGACGGTAAGTTCTACATCACCACCACGCTCGGCGGCTTTGGCCTGCGCTTCTCGCTGGCCATCAAGATGGCCGTGGTCATGTGCACGCCCATGATCATCTGGCAGATTCTAGCATTTTTCCTGCCGGCGCTGCGTCCCAACGAGCGCAAATGGGTCGTGCCCACGGTGCTCGCCTCGACGGTGCTGTTCTTCCTGGGCGCAATCTTTTGCTACTTCATCATCATCCCGGCGGGCTTTGAGTGGCTTATCGGCGAGACCTCGGCCGTCGCCACGGCGCTGCCCGACCTGGAGAACTACGTCAACATGGAGCTGCTCTTTATGATCGGCTTTGGCGTGGCGTTTGAGCTGCCGCTTATCATCTTCTACCTGTCCGTCTTCCACATCGTGTCCTACGCGGCCTTCCGCGGCGCCTGGCGCTACGTGTACGTGGGCCTGCTTGTGGGCTCGGCTGTGATTACGCCCGACGGCTCGCCCGTTACGCTGGGCCTCATGTATGGTGCCCTGCTCTCGCTCTACGAGATTTCGCTCGCCATTGCCCGCGTGGTCATTACCGCGCGCGAGGGCAAGGAGGGCTTGTTTGTGAGCCGTCTGGACCTGTTCTCGGACGATGAGGACGACGAGGAGTAAATCGGTATGCACGAGGTTGGCATTGTCAACGGCATACTCGATACAGTGATTCGCGCGGCGCGTGGGGCGGGGGCCTCGCGCGCCGTTTTGGTAACGCTGCGTATCGGGGATATGACCGAAGTTGTGCGCGAGGCGCTCGACTTTGCGTGGGAGACATTTCGCGATGAGGACCCGCTCACGCGAGGCTGCGAGCTTGCCGTGGAGGAAGTCCATCCACAAAGCGAGTGTCTGGACTGCGGGGAGGTCTTTGAGCACGATCGCTTCCATTGCCGCTGTCCCCAATGTGGCGGCGCCAACGTGCGCCTGCTGCACGGCCGCGAACTCGACATCGCAAGTATCGAAATCGAAACCCCCGACGATTAGCCCATCAGCCATCTGGTGATGGGGTATAAAGGGGCCAAAGTAAGGAGTGCCGAGTATGGCTGAGAAAACGATTGATATCGCGTCGCCGATTCTGTCGCGCAACGAGCGCCTGGCAGATCAGCTGCGACAGCGATTTAAAGAGACAAACACCTATGTGATCAATGTGCTGTCGAGCCCCGGTTCGGGCAAGACCACCACGATCCTGGGCACCAACGAGCGCCTGCGCGACAAGGCTGGCCTGCGCTGTGCCGTCATCGAGGGCGATATTGCCTCGGATGTCGACGCCATCACCATGAAGGAAGCCGGCATGCCCGCCATCCAGATCAACACGGGCGGCCTGTGCCACCTCGAGGGCAACATGATCATGGAAGCCGTTGACGCGTTCGACCAGGCCGTTGGGCTCGATAACATCGATGTCATCTTTATCGAAAACGTGGGCAACTTGGTCTGTCCGGTCGACTTTGACCTGGGCGAGAACCTGTCCATCATGATTCTCTCGGTGCCCGAGGGCGACGACAAGCCCATCAAGTACCCGGGCATCTTCCAGCACGCCGGCGCACAGCTGCTCAACAAGGTCGATGTGGCCCCGGCTTTCGATTTTGACATGGATAGGTATACTAAGACACTCGATGACCTCAATCCGCAGGCGCCGCGGTTTGCTGTGAGCGCGCGCAAGGGCGAGGGCATGGATGCCTGGTGCGATTGGCTCATCGGGCAGATCGAGCAAGCAAGGGCGTAAGTCGGCCGCCACAAGCGCGGGCGCAGCCGCAGAGACACGAGATAGGAGCCTCTTTTGAAGCTCATCATCGCAGAGAAAAACGACGCCGCGCGTCAGATTGCCGAGCGTCTGTCCACGGGCAAGCCCAAAAAGGACAAGGTGTACAACACCGCCATCTACCGTTTTGAGTGGAAGGGCGAGGAGTGTGTGACGATCGGTCTCGCCGGTCACATCCTTGCGCCCGATTTTTGCGACAGCGTGCTGTTCGATAAAAAGCTGGG
>CABQKL010000084.1 GCA_902464645.1 uncultured Collinsella sp. | reverse complement strand
CACCGCATGTGGGCCAAACTCATGCTCAACGACGGCATCAACCAGACCTGCATGGCCTACGGCGGGACCTACGGAAGCGCCACGGAGCCGGGCTCCGAGCAGCGTCGCTGCTTTGTTTCCGCCATGCGCGAAACGCTTGCGGTCGCTAACGCCGAGGGCATTGAGCTGACCGAGGCAGACCTGACGCAAATGGTGCACCTCATCGAGGGAATCGACCCCGCCGGTATGCCCTCGATGGCTCAAGACCGCATCGCAAGGCGCAAAACCGAAGTCGAGGAGTTCGCGGGCACCATCTGCCGCCTCGCAGCCAAGCACGATATCCAAGTGCCGCAAAACGATTGGCTCTGTCGGCGCATCCGCGATATCGAGAAAAGCTGGTAGCGCCAACGCACCGCATTCAACAGCCTTAACAGCAAAGCCGCCGCAAGGGAACCGTTCCCCCGCGGCGGCTTTCATCTTCGTCTATGACCGGCTGTCAATCTCACAACAGTTAGCGTTGCGATTCCGGAACCTCGTCCTCGTCATCGCGGCAAAGTAGCACGCCGGCGCTTCCCAGCAACGCCGCTGCAATCAAGGCGCCCACAATCACAGGAGCGGCGCCCGTAGCGGACTGCAAGCCGGCAGTTAACGCCGCCGTCGGACCAAGGCATCCGATCAAAAGGGCAACGACGGCAATAGCGACATCTCGAGCGTTCATGGAACCACTTCCTCCACGAGAAAGACTTTGTTTCTCGTGACTTAGTGTGCCCCGCGCCCATATGCGCGGCGTACTGCCACGGTAAGCGCTCTGTTAACTCAAATGCATACATAGAACGGGCGCCCTTACGTTGCCCTAAAGCTCGGTAAAGACGCCCGTCCGCCAAATATCCGTGATGCAGAAAAATTACCAGCCAGTGTAGTAGTCGGTGGTTCCGGCTGCGCAGCCGGAGTCATAGACCTTGCACTCGCCCTTGGAACCGGTAAACGTGGAGCCTTGGGCCTTATCACCCGCGGCCACGACGTAGTAACCATCGGAATCGCGCCAAAAGCCCTCGGAATCCTGCGTCCATTCGCCCGTGCGGTGGTGATACAACACGTTGCTGCTGTAATAAGTCTCGCGGCGGCCATTATAGTTATTGACGCCGCTCGAACGCGTCAGGCCCGAGCCGTTCGCGTAATACGCAGCAGACGCGTAAGACGAGCCGGAGCCGGCATTGTAATACGAAGCCTGAACGGCCTCAGCAGCCTCGGCTTTGGCCGCGGCAGCCTCGAGCGCCTCGCGCTTGGCATCCTCAAGCGTAGAGCGAAGCTCGTCGAGCTCGGTCGACTTGGCGTCGACCTCCCCCATCGTCAGCAGGCTACCCGCACCGTCGATGCATTCTTGAAGCACGGCGCGCTCGTCATCGGTGGCATAGTCGCCATACATGTTCATGATAATTTGAGCGCGAACTTCCAAAGAGTCGCGCTTGGCCCCCATGGAGGCGTTCCACTCCTGCATGGAGCCAAAACCGTCGCCGCGATAATCGACGGGCTGCATCAACGTGGTCTCGGAGGGCGCGGACCCAACCGCGTCGGACAGCGTCGCCGCGTGGGCCTCGGTTACGCCGGCACCCACCAAAAGCGCCACGGCAAGCGTGGCAGAAAGGGCGGCGGCCTTCGGTTTTCGTGAATCGATCCTCATGTAGCTGGAAACCTCCGTAGTGCGTTTTTGCTGCGTTTGAGCTGTGTGTGATTCGATCGCGCTGCATAGTACCCCGAGCAAATCGCGACCTGCGGTTTTACTCAAAAGGCGCACGTCAATTGCGTAAAACTCACATCCTCTCAACAGGAGTTTTCCACAACTCGAATGCATAAAGCGTGCCAAAAACCCTGTTTTTGCACCCTCTCTATGCAAAAAAGGCGCCTGTGCGACCATTGTTCGCACAGGCGCCTTGAGCAGGCATTTTATGCAGTTATACCTATCGAGTCGCAAGGGGTCCTTGCACAAGTCGCCTTACTCGTCCAGCGCGGCGAAGGCCTGCTTCAGATCCCAAATGATATCCTCGGCGTTCTCGGTACCGATGGAAAGACGGATCGTGGAGGGCGTGATGTTCTGCTCGGCGAGCTCCTCGGCAGAGAGCTGGGAGTGCGTAGTGGTAGCCGGGTGCACGACGAGCGACTTGACGTCGGCCACGTTGGCGAGCAGCGAGAAGACCTGCAGGTGGTCGATGAACTTCCAGGCAGCCTCCTGACCACCCTTGATCTCGAAGGTGAAGATCGAAGCGCCGCCGCGGGGGAAGTACTTCTGATAGAGCTCGTGATCGGGGTGCTCGGGCAGGCTCGGGTGGTTCACCTTGGCAACGTGGCTGTCGCCGGCAAGGAACTCAACGACCTTCTTGGTGTTCTCGACATGGCGGTCGACGCGCAGCGACAGGGTCTCGGTGCCCTGGAGCAGGACCCAGGCGTTAAACGGGCTGATGCAAGCGCCCTCGTCACGCAGCAGGATGGCGCGGACATAGGTCGCGAAGGCGGCGGGACCGGCAGCCTCGGCAAACGAGACGCCATGGTAGGAGGGGTTGGGCTCGGCGATCTGCGCATACTTGCCGCTCGCCTTCCAGTCAAAGTTGCCGCCATCGACAATCACACCGCCCAGCGAGGTGCCGTGGCCGCCGATGAACTTGGTTGCGGAGTGGACGACGATGTTGGCGCCGTGCTCCAGCGGACGGAAGAGGTACGGGGTGCCGAAGGTGTTATCGACAACAACCGGAAGGCCATGCTTCTTGGCGACCTCGGAGATAGCGTCGATGTTGGGAATATCGGAGTTGGGGTTACCGAGCGTCTCGAGGTAAATGACCGTGGTGTTGTCCTTGATGGCACCCTCGACCTCGTCCAGGTTATGGGCATCGACGAAGGTGGTCTCGACGCCAAACTGGGAGAGCGTGTGCTCCAGCAGGTTGTAGGAACCGCCGTAGATGGTCTTCTGGGCGACCACGTGGTCACCGGCCTGGGCAAGAGCCTGCAGGGTATAGGTGATGGCAGCAGCACCGGAGGCGACGGCAAGACCCGCCACGCCGCCCTCGAGCGCGGCAATGCGGTCCTCGAAGACGCCTTGGGTGGAGTTGGTCAGACGACCGTAGATGTTACCGGCGTCGGCAAGACCAAAGCGGTCAGCAGCATGCTGGGAGTTGCGGAACACATAGCTCGTGGTCTGGTAGATAGGCACGGCACGGGAGTCGGATGCAGGATCGGCGCTCTCCTGGCCAACGTGCAGCTGCAGGGTATCGAAACCAAAGGTATGCTCGGGGTTGTTGATGAACTGGCTCATGATGATCTCCTTGATCAGATAGAAGTAAATAAGAGTAAGAGAAGTAAGTCGCTGTCTCCTGATCACGCCGACGGGCGCAAACAGGAGCCCGGCATTCGTCTTAGTAAGCAATTCATATGCGGGCCTCCTTTCGCATCCCGGTTCCGTGGTCGGCTTAATTACCTACCTCCTTTGTGTGTTTTGAATAGTACGAGCATTGTTTCGCTCGGTCAATCACTTAAAAGCGCTAACCTGTTATCTGTTTTTTAGATAGCTATCGAAAGGACGGGCGCCGATGACCCTCCAACAGCTTCGTTTTCTGATCGCCGTGGCAGAGTCCGGCTCAATCAACGCCGCAGCTCAGCGCCTCTATACCGCTCAGTCCAACATCTCAAACGCCGTCAAAAGCCTGGAACAGGAGCTCCATCTGGAGATCTTTACGCGCTCTAGCCGCGGCGTCACGCTCACCAACGACGGTACCGAGCTTTTAGGCTATGCGCGCCAGGTCGTGGAGCAGGCTGACATGCTCGAGGCCCGCTACGAGGACGGCGGTACACCCCAGGCGCGCCTTGCCATCTCGGCCCAACACTACGCGTTTTCGGTCGAGGCCTTTGTCAACGTCGTCGAGCGCTGCCGCGACAGCAAGTTCGAGTTCATCATGCGCGAGACCACCACCTCGCAAATCATCGACGACGTCCGTGCATTTCGCAGCGATATCGGCATTCTGTATCTAGATGATTTTAACGCCCGCGTTCTGCAGAAGGCCTTCGCCGATGCCCGCGCGAGCTTCCACCCCCTCTTCGACGCGACGGTCCACGTCTTCGTTAGCGAACGCCACCCGCTCGCACGCCGCCCTCAGCTGTCCCTTGCCGACCTCACGCCCTATACGCGCTACAGCTTTGAGCAGGGAACCTCAAACTCCTTCTATTACGCCGAGGAACCCTTTAGCTATATCCCTTGCGACCGCAACATACGAATCTCAGACCGCGGAACACTTACTAACTTACTTATCACGTCGAACGGTTACACCCTGTCGACCGGTGTCCTCTCCAATGAAATGCAATGGGGTATGGCTTCGATCCCGTTAGCAGACGCCCCAACGATGCACGTAGGCTATATCATGCACGACGATCGCAAGCCCTCTCCCCTCTTGCAGCAATACCTCGACGAACTCAACCGCATCATCCATGCCGACCAACCGTCAGAAGACGGGGTAGAAATCGGAGATTGCTAGCCCCCGACGGGCATGGCGCTACAATGGTCACTCACACGAAACGTACCCAACGAAAGGAACCATGTGAAGGTCATCATCTATACCGACGGCTCGGCTCGATCTAATCCGGGACGCGGTGGCTACGGCGCCGTGCTCAAATACACCAACCCCGCCGGCAAGACCTTCACCTCCGAGCTTTCGCGTGGCTACGCCAAGACCACCAACAACCGCATGGAGCTCATGGCGGTCATCGTGGCGCTCGAGGCACTCAACCGCCCCTGCGAGGTCGAAGTCCATTCCGATTCGCAGTACGTCGTCAACGCCTTTAACAAGCACTGGATCGACGGCTGGAAAAAGCGCGGATGGAAAACTGCCAACAAGCAGCCCGTCAAGAACCGCGACCTATGGGAGCGCCTGCTTGCCGCAAAGAGTAAGCATAAGGTGGAGTTCATCTGGGTTAAGGGGCATGCCGGCCACGAGCTCAATGAGCGCTGCGACGAGCTTGCCACCACGGCGGCCGACGGCAGCAACCTCGATATCGACACCGGCTTTAACGAGAGCGACCTGTAACGGCGTTTTCGCACGCTTTTGTGTCCTCCCGCGCTACACTCATCCTGTAAACCGAACGGCACGAGGGGGATACATGCTGCGTATAGCGACCATCGGCACATCCATGATTACCGACGACTTTATCCAGGTCGTCAACGCCAACGACCAAGCCGCGTTTGTGGGCACGCTCTCGCGCGACGCAGATCGCGGTGCTGCCTTTACCGCCGAGCACGGCGGCGAGCGTAACTTCACCGTGCTTGACGAGCTTGCGTCCGCCGGCGACGTCGACGCCGTCTACATCGGCAGCCCCAATGCGCTCCACTACGAGCAGGCGCTCGCCTGTATCGCCGGCGGCAAGCACGTTATCGTCGAAAAACCCTTTTGTGCCACCGAGGCGCAGGCACTCGAGGTCTTTCGCGCAGCCGAGGCGGCGGGCGTCGTAGCCCTCGAGGCCATGCGCCCGCTCCATGACCCCGCTTTCCACGCCGTCGAGGACGCCCTGGGCGAGATCGCGCCCATTCGCCGCGCCTCACTGCGCTTTGGCAAGTATTCTTCGCGCTACAACGAGGTTCTCGCGGGGCGCGCCACCAATATCTTCGACTGCAATATGGCATCGGGTTCCCTCATGGACATTGGCGTCTACACCGTCGAGCCCATGGTCGAGATTTTCGGCATGCCCTCTGGTCTCACCAGCATGACCACGCTGCTCGACCCCTCAACGCAAGAGCTCACGCACGGCCCCATCGACGGCTGCGGTTCCATCCTCGCCAGCTACGGCGGTGGCCGGATCTCCGTCGAGCTCGCGCACTCCAAAATTACGAATGACCTGCTGCCCTCGCAGATCGAAGGCGAGCGTGGCACTATCCAGATCGACCATCTGTCCACGCCCCGCAACGTCCGCATCGACTATCGCGGCGACGTCGTACGCGGCTCGGCGACCGAGGCACCGCGCGAACAGGGAGACAACGGCCGCGCGCTCGACCTGCCCAAATCGAGCAACACTATGGAATACGAACTCGCAGACTTTATCACCGCCATCGGAGGCATCGATAACGTTAAGGAAGAGATCTGGGAGACCCCGGCGGGACGCCATGAGCTCGGCCACTACCGCGATGTCACGCTCGTCTCGCTGCGCATCATGGATGCCGTGCGTCAGCAGGCCGGCATTACCTTCCCCGCCGATTCAGTCAAGCAGGCCTAGCGATGGGCTTTTTTGACAAGTTCTTCTCCGGCATCAATCGAGAGCCTCAAAAACCGTCTGGCGTTGAGCTCGAGCTGCGACGCAGGCTTACCGTGCTAGCAAGCGACGCAGCCACTCAAAACGCTCCGCAGCGCTATTTTCTGCGGTGGGAGGGCCAAGTCCAGGGCGTCGGCTTTCGCTTTACCAACACCAATCTCGCACAGACGCACACACTCACCGGCTGGGTACGCAATATGGAAGACGGTTCGGTCGAAATGGAGGTACAAGGCGCGCCTGCGAATATCCTGTCTCACCTCGAGGCGCTCCATGCCTCCTACGAGCGCATGGGAACGCGTTTTCGCCTCGCAGACGCCCAGGTCCGAGCCCCACTTACCAATGAAGACGGTTTCAGTCCTCGTTATTAGTATTGTGTGCTAAATACGGTATCATTTACCTACGACCGTTGATAGAAAAGAGGCGAGGCGCATGGCGGTGCAAAGAAGAAACACCAAGCAGCGGAAGCTGGTTCTTGACGCCGTGCGCCAAAGCTATAACCACCCCACCGCCGATGAGATCTACAACGCCGTGCGCGCGCAGGATGACAAAATCAGCCGCGGTACGGTCTACCGCAATCTCAATCTCTTAGCCGACGCCGGCGAGATCCTCTCCATCAAGACGCCGGGCGGCAGCCGCTTCGATCGCACGATCGAGCCGCATGCGCATATCATCTGCACCTCGTGCAGCCGCGTCATCGACGTACCGCTCCCCTTCGATGCCCAGCTCGACGCCAAGGCGTCCGAGCAAATCGGCTGGAACGTCACCTCGCACTACACCATCTTCGAGGGCCTCTGCCCCAACTGTAGGTAGATTTTGGGACATACCTACTCAGCAAGTAGACGACGCAGCTCTTCTTCGACCGTGCGCACGTAGCGGACACGGTCATTGACACCGCGCATGCTGGGATTGCAGCTCTCCATCAGATAGGGATGGCCCACCACGTTGAGCATGTCGCGATCGTTTTCGTTATCGCCAAACGCCATCATTTCGTTAGGTGAGATCCCCAGTGCGCGACCATAATCGGCAAGCGCGGACCCCTTGCCCGAATCAAAGCCGATAAAGTCGGTCCATTCGGTTCCCGACGTCATCACATCGACCCGGTCGCTAAAGCGACGCGCAAAATACTCCAACGCCGCCGGCTGCTCTGTCTCGGGCGTTTGAAACGCAATCTTAATGACATCCTCGTCAATGTCCTCGGGACGGTCGACCACCGCCACATCGCAGTGGACCTCGTAACGCAAATGGTCGATGAACGCATCGTTACCGCTTATGGTGTAGAGGTGCCCCTCGCAGGAAAGGGTTACGTCGGCATGGGGGTAGGCGACCACGGCATTCGCGATATCCATAGCAAGGCTACGTTCCATGGAACGTTTGACAACGGCGCGCCCCTCGCTCATCACCAGGGCTCCGTTTTCGCATACATAGGCGAGCTCATCGGCCA
>CABQKL010000083.1 GCA_902464645.1 uncultured Collinsella sp. | reverse complement strand
TACGAGAGCGACGTTCTCAGCAACTCGTTGAAGAGCTTCGGATTGCCCTTGCCGCGGCTCGCCTTCATGCACTGGCCCACCAAAAAGCCGATGACCTTCTGGTTGCCGTCACGATACTGCTGCGCCTGATCGGCACAGTTTGCCAGCACCTCGTCCACGATCGGCTGCAGCGCGCCGGCATCGCTCACCTGACGCATACCGCGCTCGTCGACGATCTTGTTGGGGTCGTCGCCGGTCTGGGCCATGGCCTCAAAGACCTCGTGCGCCTGGTTGGAGCTGATGGCATCGGTCGCCAGCAGCTTGGCAAGAGCTGCCACCTGAGCCGGCGCAATGCCGGACTCGGTGAGCGACACACCCGCGCTCTTAAGGTAGGCGATCATCTCGTTCACCAGCAGGTTTGCGACCGTCTGGGCCTCCTTGCCAGCCATACCGGCAGCAGCGGCCTCAAAGAACTCGGCAAACTCCGGATCGCCGGCGATCTGCTCGGCATCGGCGGCCTTAATGCCAAAGTCGGCCTCAAAACGGGCGCGCTTGGCATCGGGCAGCTCGGGAATCTCGCCACGGCAGCGGTCAATGAACTCGTCATCCAGATCGAACGGCGCCAGATCGGGGTCGGGGAACAGACGATAGTCGTCGGCCGTTTCCTTCACACGCATGACAACGGTACGCTTGCGGCTAGGCTCCCAGTGGCGGGTCTCCTGATAGATGACGCCGCCCTCCTCAAGTACCTCGGCCTGACGGCAGATCTCGTAGGCAAGGCCGTCATGCAGGCTCTTAAATGAGTTGAGGTTCTTGAGCTCGGTCTTGGTGCCCAGCTTGGTCTCGCCGCGGCGGCGCAGCGACACATTGCCGTCGCAGCGCATGGAGCCCTTCTCCATGGAGCAGTCCGAAATGCCCAGCGTCACAAAAATGCGACGGAGCTTTTCCATAAACAGGCGCGCTTCCTCGGGCGTGCGCAGATCGGGCTCGGTGACGAGCTCGATGAGCGGCGTGCCGCAGCGGTTGTAGTCGACGAGCGACTCGGTCGCGGCGGTAATGCGGCCCTCGGCACCGCCCACGTGCACCATCTTGGCGGCGTCCTCCTCCATGTGGATGCGCAGGATGCGAATAGGCACCGTGTAGGAACCGTCCTCGCGACGCTCGGGCATCTGCAGGTTGGACGCGTCATAGCTGGCCAGATGGCCGGCACGCTGATTGCCCTCGCGCATGGTCGACGTCATGGACGTGGACAGGCCCTCGGCATTGGCCGAGGCGCTCGCCAGGCTCTGGGCCTCGGCCTCGCCAAACGCGCAGTCGGGGCGCTCGGCGGCACCGCGACCGGTCACGTCCAGGTCCAGGTGACCGTACATGGCAAAGGCGACCGGACCCTGCGTGGTCTGGAAGTTCTTGGCCATATCGGGATAGAAGTAGTGCTTGCGGTAGAACATCGAGTGGCGCTGGATCTCGCAGTTGGTAGCGAGACCGGCCTTGACGATGCTCTCGATGGCGCGCTTGTTGGGCACCGGCAGGGCGCCGGGCAGACCCAGGCACACCGGGCACACGTTGGCGTTGGGCTCGTCATCGTGGCTGAGCTTGCAGTTGCAGAACATCTTGGTGTCGAGTGCGGTGAGCTCGGTGTGGATCTCCAGGCCGATCACGGCCTCCCAATCCTGCAGGACCTCGGAAAGCTCCTTCATTACAGCTCGCCCCCCTTCCCGGCAAAATCGGGCGCGACGGAAAGTGCGGGCGCACCCGTGGCGACATCGGCAAAGCCGCGCTCCAGGGCGCGGGCAAACGTGAGCAGCTGACGGTCCTTAAAGGCAGGCCCCACCAGCTGGGCAGAAACGGGCAGCTTGGTGTCCTCGCCCAGGCCCAGCGGCACCGAGATGCCACCGTTGCCGCAAATGTTGAGCGAGATGGTGTACAGGTCGGAGAGGTACATCTGCGTGGGGTCGCTGATCTCGCCAAACTTAAAGGCCGTGCGCGGCGAGGCGGGCATGAGGATGGTGTCCACCTTGGCATACGCGGCGTCGTAGTCCTGCGTGATGAGCGTGCGGGCCTTTTGCGCAGCGTAGTAGTACTTATCGTACACGCCCGAGCTCAGCAGGTAGGCGCCGAGCATCTGACGGCGCTTGGCCTCGGCGCCAAAGCCGTGGGCGCGCGAGAGCGAGCTCTGGTCGGACAGGTTGGCGCAGCCCTCCTCCTGATAGCCGTAGCGAATGCCGTCGAAGCGGGCCAGGTTGGAGAACGCCTCGGCCGGGCCGATGACGTAGTATGCGGCGATGGCGGCGTCCAGGTGCGGCAGGTCGACCTCGACCAGCTCGGCGCCCTGGTTCTGCAGTTCTTGGGCGGCGCGCTGAACAGCGGCCTTGACCTCGGGCGTCAGGCCCTCGGCCTCCATAAACGCGGGGATGATGCCCACGCGCTTGCCCTCGATGCTGTCGTTGAGATGCTCGGTAAAGTCGACGGCGCAATCCTGGCTGGTACAGTCGTACGGATCGTGGCCCGCGCCGGTAAGCGCGTTCATGGCCAGCGCGACATCCTCGACCGTGCGGCCAAAGGGGCCCACCTGGTCGAGCGACGAGCCAAAGGCAACCACGCCGTAACGGCTCACGGCGCCATACGTGGGCTTAAAGCCCACCACGCCGCACAGCGACGCCGGCTGGCGAATGGAGCCACCGGTGTCCGAGCCCAGCGAGAGCGCGACCTCGCCCGCGGCGACGGCGGCAGCGGAACCGCCCGAAGAGCCGCCGGGCACGCGCTCGGTATCCCAGGGGTTGTTGGTGCGGTGGAACGCCGAGCTCTCGGTGGAGCTGCCAAAGGCAAACTCGTCCATGTTGGCCTTGCCCATGGGCAGACAGCCGGCATCGAGCATGCGCTGGACGCAGGTGGCGGTGTAGACGCTCTGGTAGTCCCCGAGCATGCGGGAAGCACAGGTGGTGCGCGTGCCCACGAGGTTCATGTTGTCCTTGATGGCCAGCGGCACGCCCGCAAGCGGGGGCAGCGGCTTGCCTGCGGCACGGTCGGCATCCACGCGCGCAGCGGCCTCGAGCGCAAGCTCGGGCGCCACCTGCAGGAATGCCTGGACCCCGCCCTCGCGCGCCTCGATGGCGGCAAGGGAGGCCTGGGCCACCTCGGTAGCGGTAAAGTCGCCGGCAGAAACGCCCGCGGCGATCTGAGCGGCGGTAAGGGAATCGAAGCTTAGCGCCATTACTCGCTCTCCCCCTCTCCCAAAATGGACGGCACGCGGAAGTAGCGGTCGCGCACGCTGCCGGCGTTTTCGAGCGCGACGTCGAGCGGCAGATCGCGCTCGGGCTCGCGCAGGTCATCGCCCATCACGTTGGACAGGCTTCCGATGGGATGGAACGTGGGCTCCACGTCGGGCAAGTCATATTGCAAGACGGGTTCGAGCATCTGGACGGCGTCGTTCATGTAGGACGTCATCTGGGCGAGCTCGTCATCGGTCAGTGCGATCTTTGCGTACTCGGCGATGCCGCGCACGTCTTTCTCGCTGAGTGCCATAGGCGCTCCCTTCCGCATAACAGTTAAACCGCTCTAGTATACAGGGCAACGCCGGCTTGGAGCAGGCGCTTTACCCAAATGCAGCGAAAACGTAACGAGGGTGGCGGGCCGGCAGGCGGCGGGCTGGCGGTTCTGCAACGAAACCGCACCGTCCACAATGAAAACCGTCCCGCCCGCAACGAAAACCATCACAACATTCGACGCTTTTCGTCAAAATCGCGATTTTCATCGAATGTTGTGATGGTTTGGAAGCCCCGCCACCACAAAGGCGCCTGTCCCCTTTGTGGTGGTTCTGAACGATGTCTTATGCCGAGGCCTTGGCCTTGCGGCGCTTGCGGACCGCGTGGATCACGATGTCCAGCAGCAACAGCACAATGGCCACGACCACGATGAGCACGGCAAACTCGCGCTTGCCCCAGTGGCGGTCGGCCAGCGACTTTTGCTTGTCGACGTCCTTCTTGTTGTACTTGGTGCGCACGCAGTGCACCAGCAGGCGATGGTCGTTCACGCCGTAGGGCGTGCAGGTGACGAGCGTCACCCTGTCGGCGCCGGGCTCGATGGTCAGCGACTCCATCTCCTCGGGCAGCACGACCTCGGAGTCCACCATCTTGTAGGCGAGCGTCTTGCTCATGGTGTGCAGCAGCACCAGGTCGCCGGGCTCCAGCGAATGGATGTCGTCGAACATGCTCAGGTTGCGCATGCCCGAGTGCGCGGTGAGCACGCAATGCGTCGAGGCGCCGCCCACCGGCAGGCTCGTGCCCTCCAGGTGGCCGACGCCCGCCATGAGGACCTCCTCGCTCGTGCCGTGGTAGATAGGCATGCTCACGTCGATGGAGGGGATTTCGACCCAGCTCATCATGGGGTCGCGGTCAAAGATGAGCTGCTGAGCGTAGGGCTCGATCTGGTCGGCGGGAAGCTCGGTGGCCTCGCCGGAAAGTTGCTCATTATAGGAGCGCGCCTGCAGCAGAATGCGCTCGCGCTCCTCTTCGGAGAGCGCATCCACGGTGCTGGACACCGTGCTGATCTGGTTGAACACGCCCGAGGCCTCGAGCCGATCCAAGATCCACGGCCAGGTCATAAGGCCCACGCCAATAAGGATGATGACGATGGTGATGAGCCGGTCGGCCCAGCGCGGCAGTCGCTTGCGACGGCGCTTGGGCTTTGGTTGAGGTTTGGGCTGAGGGCTTGAGCCGCCGTTGTCCGCGGCGTTACTGCTCTTCATATGTTTGGCGCCCTGCACCATCGCCGGTCACTCCTCTACAACTCAAGTTGTCTGAACAAATAATAGCCGATTAGCGAGCTCATGCGCTGCGCAACGCAGCCTGGCAACATTGCGCAGTGCAAGTATGGGCCCGCATTTGAGTTTTCAAAATATCCCGAATCGGCTGGGCGATTCGGGATACAATGGCAATAGAAAACGACGCATCCCGCGTAAGTGTTCGAAAGCGCGGGCGGCCTAGTTTTCTGGTTTTGTTAAATGCCCGGGCCTCTAACCCCGGGCATTCTTATTTGCGCTTGTTGCAGCGCAAATGCCTTCTACCGTCCGCACCGCGCGTGCGCCTACGGACCTTAAACCGAACCTCATACGAGTCAAGAAACGCGATGACGAACGAGCCTACCGCCGCGAGGGCGGCGAGCGCGTTAAGGAATTTCAGCATTTGGGGACCTCCGATCGAGTCGTCGGCCGCCCGCGCACGGAATGCGTCGTAAGGGTATTTTACTGCGAGCACTCGCACTTACAGCTGGTAAACGCAATATTTGCAAACATTTGTTCGCTAATCATACGCTCAATCATACGAGCGACGGCGCCCCGGCTGCGCTGTTCAAAAAGAACGGGGCAAACTCCAGTGCGGAGTCTGCCCCGAAAAGAGAATGGCAAAGCAAGAATGTCGATGGACGAGAAAGGTGTCCGCAAGTCTCATGGCCACCACATTCCACCCGCCAAAGGGATGGGTGAGCGAGCGCTACTCCTGCTCGGACTCCTCAGCCTGCTTACGGCTGCGGATGAGGTGCGCCACGCCGATGCACAGCACCGCGCCACCAGCGATCCAAGTGAAGGTCACGCCGTTGAGACCGGTGAGGGGGAGGCCATTGCCCTGCTTGTTTTTGACAATCAAAACAGCAGTACCGTTGTCCGTGTTGGTCGTGTCAACCTTGACCAAATTGGAACCCATGGTGCTCGTCTTGACCGTGAGCTTGTTTTCTCCCACACCCTCTGCGTTGTCGAGGCCAGTGGCTTTGATGTTGAAGGTGAAATCGGGGATGGTGTTGTAGCCGGCGAGCGTATGGGTTTCCTTGACGGTGTAGGTGCCGGCATCGAGACCCTCGACGTTAATCTCACCGGAGTCGGTGGTCGTGAACTCATAAGGCATAGCACCGAGGGAGCCATCATCCTGGACATACTTGTCCTTGGATCCAGTATCGTCGGGAGTAGTGGCACAGATGGTGAACCTTACGCCGGTAAGCGCCTTATTCTCATCAGTCGCGTCCTTCTTGACGAGCTTGAGCGCATAGGTGTAGTCGCGCACGGTGTCGGACACAGACTCACCCTTGGTATCGTGGCCAGGGTTGTTGGAGTAGATGAGCTTGACGGTGTTGGAGTTGCCCGTGCCACCGACAGCAACATGCTGGGACTTCTTCGGGTCGAGCTTGGCGCTGTACGTGACAACGACCCTTGTGTTCACGCCAAGAGTGACACCGGCCTTCCCGGCGGCAGCCTTAAGATCGTCAAACTTTACGCTCAAGACCATCTTGCCATTTGAATCGGGAGACACGGTCACAGAAGTAGGCGTGATAGGAGTCTCATCAATCACGGCCTTGACAGAGGACTTATCAACAGTCAAACCGGCAGACGGCTCATCGTAAAACTCATAATAGTAGGTGCCGAACGTGTCGACATTGTTTGCAACCGTGCCGGTCAGCTTGTACTGAACGGTCTGACCCATCTGGGAGTCCGCCTTGTCCGCCCACCCGACGCTCGTAGCATCGTCCTTGATCTTCTTCGTCACGGTCGGGATGCTCGTCTTCTCGGTAACGCTCACTGCGTCGCCGCCCACGACCGCAAAGATCGGCGAGGTGCCGGTCTGCTTCTTATCGGCGTAATCGTCCTTGGTTCCAATCGAAGAGGTATCGGTCAGGAAGAGGTAGTAGCCCTTGCTCGTGGCAGTAAAGGGGGTGCCAGCATCAAAACCCACGCCAGTCGCGGGCACGTCCTTCTCGACGGCCAGGGCAATCTTATTGAGAAGATCGTCCTTCTTCACGACCGCGGTAGGAGTGGTATCCATGATCGCCTCAGAAAGGTAGTCGGCGACCTCCTGCGCGGTCGACGAATTGGTGATGCCTGGCGCGTTTTCAGACGTAAGGACGCCGCGAACGGCATCCCTCGCTTGGTCGCTCGCCCAGTCGACGTTGGACGCGACCTTCTGCCCGTCCTTGTCCACGACATCGGCCTTAAAGATCTGATATGCCTTGAACTTGGTGGCTCCATTGTTCTCGTTCTGCGTGATCGTGATCGTATCGTCGCCCTCCGCAGCAAACGCCATGGTCACCGGGGCCATAACTCCGCCGAAGCTCAGCGCTGCTGTGAGGCCGGCGGTTACTGCCAGGCGTGCGATGTTCTTGCTCATGCTCATCTTCTTTTCCTCTGCTTTCTGCTCGAATTCCATTTGATCTAAATCTGTCTGTCTGTGTCTTAGCATCTGCTTCGCTACGTCTCGCCCCGCTCTCTGTGGGGCTGCCAGCTACTCTTTATGGCTGCCACCTCCCCGCTTGACCAGGAGCGCGACCACGATGAGCGCGGCTCCGGCGACCGCTGCGGCGGCCGCGGCGTACATTGCCATATCGCCAGTCGAGGGCATAAAGCCTCCGGTGGTAATGCTAGGGGGTGTGCCAGTGGGCGTGTTGATGAGCGACGCCTCCAGGCTGCCCGTCGACCCGTCCGCGCTGTCGGCTCGCAGGGGCGACTCGGCCGTGATGGTGAGCCTGGGCTTGGCGGCGGCCACCTGGTCGACGTCCAGGCCCTCGGCCTTGACCGTCACGGAGCGCGTGCCCTCAAAGGCGGTGTAGCCCTTGGGCGCCTTGGGCTCGCGGACCTCCAGCTTGCCCGAGTCCACGCCCGAGACGGTCACGCGGCCGTCCTCGCCCGTGGTGACGGTGGCCTTGCCCTCCGCATCCCACGTGCCGTCGGCCGCTAGCGTGCGGCCGCGGTCGTCGGCGATGCTCAGGACCGCCCCGGGCAGCGGTTTGTCGCCGTCGCTGCCGCGCTTGGTAAGCGCGAGATCCCAGGTGTAGGCGCACGCGTCGTCGCTCGGCGTGCGGGTGAAGCCGGCGTCGCC
>CABQKL010000082.1 GCA_902464645.1 uncultured Collinsella sp. | reverse complement strand
CGCGGAATCTGGGCCTTGGCGACCACCTGGTCGATAGCCTCGGTCACCGCGGCAAAGCCCGCAGCGTCAACGATGGGAGGCGTGGGAACGCTGGCCTTGGCCAGCAGGTTGCCGTCCTCGTCGAACAGACCCTCCTTAACCGAAGTGCCGCCGACGTCAATGCCGATGTAGTACTGCTTAGGTTCCATGGGAGCCCACCTTTCTCGTTTAAACATTGCCTGTATGGTACCGCTCCCAAGGCAAAAACCCACCAAAAAGGGACAGGTTTGTTTTGGCAGGTTTTATCTGGGGAAACGCAAAGGCCGCTCAACAGGCCGCGCAAGACCATCCCCAAAAATAAAGGCGCCGGGAGGCGGAGACTCCCGGCGCCCGTCAAAGGGACTATGTTGTCTGTCGGACCGCACGGTCCTTCGCGGCGATAACGCCGACTAGGCCTTAAGTGCCTGCAGTTGCTTGTGAACCTCGATAAGCTCCGTCGCCATGACGCGCATGGTCTCGGTACCGGCCATCTGGTCCTCGGCATGCAGCAGAATCAACGGGGCCTCGCCGTTACGCTCGCCGTTGGCCTCTTTCTTCAGAAGCCCCATGTGAACATCGTGGCCACCGTTATAGGCCTCGTCGCCCTGCTTGATAAGCTCCTCGGCGGCGTCAAAATCGCCCTCCTTGGCCTTTTGCACGGCATTGATGTACATGCTCTTGGCGGTACCGACGTAGCTGATGATCTCAAAGCAGGTCATCTGCAGTTCGTTCATATCCTCCATGCGGAGCACCTAGCCCATCACGCTGACGCAGTGGTCGATGATGCCGGCAGCGTTCATGCGGCCGTAGTCGACCATGTTGATGACCTCGACCGGGAAACGACCGGCGACCTCCTTCTCAAAGTCACCCTTGGTGTAGCCGATCTGCGGGCCAAGCAGCAACATGTCGCACTCGTCCAGGTGATCGTGGGCCTCGTTCATGGGACGAGCCTCGACCTCAATATCCAGACCACGGTTTGCAACCTCGGCCTGCATCTTCTGGACCAGCAGACTCGTGGACATACCGGCATTGCAGCAGAGCATGATCTTCTTCATGGTTTCCTCCTTATAACTGCGCGGCGCGCAGACGACGACTGGTTGTATTCCTTGCGGCTATTGTGCCCTCTTTCTGCGCCCTTACGCAAAAGAGAGGTGCGGGCACCGGCACCGCGTACCGGTGCCCGCAAAGGTGAAAGGGACGAACGTTAGGCGTTCTACTCGGCGAGAGCCTCCTGCTTGGCGATTGCCTTCTCGGAAATCTTCATAAAGGGCAGGTAGACGGCCATGCCAATGACAATCTCGAGAGCCTGCCACACGCCGGCGCGCCAGTCAAAGCCCGTAGCGAGCAGGGCATTGATGACGGGAGGCATAGTCCAGGGCACCTGGGCGATGCAGGGGCTGATGATGCCTGCGCAGGTAAGGCCATAGGTGATGCCGATGAACAGATCGGGAAGAAGGACAAACGGGATCATGAGCGGCAGGTTGTACACGATGGGGTAACCGTAGATAACCGGCTCGTTGATGTTGAACAGACCAGGCAGGATAGCCATCTTGGAAACGGTCTCGGAAGCCTTGTTCTTGGAGAACAGGAGCGTGTCGAGCAGAAGCATGAGGGTGCAGCCCGAGCCGCCGATGAGGGCAAAGCTGTTAACGATCTGCATGTTCATGTAGTGATCGGGCTGGATGGTGCCACCGGCGGCAAAGGTAGCCATGTTGTCGACGATGAGCATGGTCAGGATCGGCTCGACGGTAGCGCCAGAGATGGTGGACTGGTGAATACCGACGCAGAACAGCAGGTTAGCAAGGGTGTAGATGAGGATAACAGCCCACGGACCAGCGTTCATGATGCTCTTGAGCGGGTTGGAGATGCACGTGGAGATGATGGTGCACAGATCGGTGCCGGCGCACACGGCGAGCAGGGCTGCGGCAAGAGCGAAGACCGCGAGGTTAAGCAGCATCGGAATCATGACGTTGAAGGAGTTGGAGACCGCGGGAGGCACGCCCTCGCCCAGCTTAACCTTGAGCTTCTCGACGCCAGAAATCTTGATGAAGAGCGAGACGGAAAGCAGGGCGATGATAATAGCCGAGAACAGACCGTTGGTGCCGGTGTTGGCAGTCGAAAGGGCGCCCGTGACCTCGGCGGAGGTGATCTTGTCGGTGAGCAGTGGGCTCGTGGCGGCAAGCGTGGCGGTGATCTGCTGCGGCATCATGATGACGAAGGCAGAGATAGCGACGACCATGCAAGCAAGCGGATTATCGAAGCGCTTGTTCTTAGCGAGGCTGTAGCCAATCAATCCGGCCAAGATAATGGCAGAGACGTTGAGGGTGCCCAGCGTAATCGCCGAACCCCACGTCTGAAGGTTGGCAAGGCCCGCCGCATCGAGCGGGAACAGAGGGAACACGACGTTGTTAATAAGAACCGCGATACCCGCAAGGATATAGAGCGGCGTGATGGTCGCGAAGGCGTCACGCAGGGAACGCAGGTGAACCTGGTTTCCCACCTTCGCAGAGACCTCGGCAAACTTGTCGAGGAAGCTCTTTCCGTTGTCACTGGCCATGATTGCTCCTAACTTTCAAATCCGGCCTTTCCTATGCGCACGGTGGTCTGTCGCCCTCTGCCACCAGATGTGCCATGTGTTGCGCGCGGCGGCGCGCGGTCTGGACGTTCGTCCGGTCGCTAATCAACCACGTGGGTCGTGGCGACCTGTTTGAGCCAGGCCGCCGACTTCTTAAGACGGCGCTTATAGCCATCCATCAGATCGACCTCGACAAAGCCATAGCGATTCTTAAAGGCATTGGCCCAAGACCAGTTATCGATGACGGCCCAATAATGGTATCCGCGGCACTTGGCGCCCTCGTCGATGGCCTTGGCCACCCACTCCAGGTGCTGACGTACAAAGTCGACGCGGTAGTCATCCTGGATGGTTCCTTCGGCGTCACGGTTCTTGTATTCGTCCATGATGCCGATGCCGTTCTCGGAAACGAACCACTCAAGATCGGGGTAGTTCTTAGCGCAGTCCATGCCAAAGTCGTAGAGGCCCTGCGGGTAGATCTCCCAGCCGCGGCTCTCGTTCATAACGGCGTCGGGCCATACGTACTCGTCGGCAAAGTGCGGCAGGCCGTACTGGTCGACCTTGCTCGCCGGCGCCTGAACACGCGTGGGGTGGTAGTAGTTGCAGCCTAGCCAGTCGACAACACCCTGCTTGAGGATCTCTTGGTCGCCGGCGCGGAACGGGAGCTTAACGCCGCCCTCGGCCAGGCTGTCGAGCACGTCGGCAGGAAGCTCGCCCTTGGTGATGAGGTCGAGCCACCAGCGGTTGTTGATGCCGCTGGTCATGCGCACGGCCTCGAGGTCCGCCTCGCTGGGGTTCTCCTTGGTGTAGACCGGGGTAAAGCAGTTGATCATGCCGATCTTGGCATCGGCGCGAATAGCGCCCTCGTCATAGGCGCGACGATAGTTGGCCACGGCCAGCGCGTGCGCCAGCGAGATGTGATACTGCACGGTGCGGGCGCGGTTGAAGTCGTGGAGCTGCGGGAACCACACGGCCTCCTGATAGCGCTGCTCGGGCTCGACGATGGGCTCGTTAAAGGTGAACCAGTACTTAATCTCCTGGCCAAACTCGTGGAAGGCGACGTCGGCGTAATGTGCGTAAGCCTCGACAACCTCACGGCTCTCCCAGCCGCCACGGTTAAAGAGGTAGGTGGGCATGTCAAAGTGGTACAAGTTGACAAACGGCTCCAAGCCGGCTTCGCGAGAGGCGCGGAACAACTCGTGATACCACGCGGCACCTTCCTCGTTGAGGTTGCCGTCGGCATCGAGCAGACGGCTCCACTGGATGGAAGTGCGATAGGTATCCAGACCCAAGTCCTTCAAAATGCGAAGGTCTTCCTGGTACTTGGCCATAAAGTCATTGCCGGCGTAAGAGCCAACGCGGTTGTAGAACGAACCCAGATCCTGGATGGACCAGGTGTCCCACAGGTTCTCGAGCTTGCCGCCCTGGTTCCACTGACCCTCAGTCTGCGGGCCGGACATAGCAGCGCCAAAGAAGAAGTCGTTGGGCAGCTGATACTGTGCCATCAAAGTCCTCGCTTTCGTGTTCTAGAGCTTCCGGTTGGAGACGGGTTTGCTTTGGCAGGTTATCCGGCGCGGGCGCGCACCGGCCATACCGATATCCAACCCGCCAAAACAAAACCGTCCCCAAACGGTCGATCCTGTTGTGCGGAAGGATTCCGTTCGTTGCTTAAACTATAGCGCTCTAATTTTAAAAGTAAAGCGTCTTTTTCTTTTTTCTTTCTCGAACTTCTTAGATAAAAGTAATATGGATGCCCTGTTGAGGGTTATACTTACTTTTTGTATTCATATATGTCGGAAAGGAGGTTCCATGATTCCCAAATACGAGGCGATAGCTGCAGATATTCGTCGAAGTATCGAGGATGGCGCTCTTAAACCGGGCGACAAGCTTCCCACCGTCGTTGAGTTCTGTGAGCTCTATAGCGTTTCCAAAATCACCGTCAAACGAGCTATCGAGCAAATCACCGAGGAAGGTCTTATTACCAGCCGGCGCGGATCGGGCACCTACGTTAAGGACACGGCGGGACTTCCCGGCCAGGCGTTTTTCCAGGGCAAAAACGACCGTGCCCAGGGCTTTTCGTATGAGCACCGCGGGGAAAAGGTGACCTCGGTGGTCTACGATTTCTCGATTGTTAATCCACCAGCGGACATCGCAGCCCAGCTGGGAATTGCCGAGGATGACTTTGCCTATCACGTCGTGCGCGTGCGTCAGGCCGATGGGAAGCCCATCGTTATCGAGTACACCTACATGCCCCTCGAGCTGATTCCGGGGCTGAAAAAGAAGGACCTGTACGGATCGGTCTACCATTTCATCCGCGAGCAATGCGGGCTGAAAATTTCGAGCTTCCACCGTACCATTCGCGCCGTGGCAGCAACCGAGGAAGAAGCCGAGCGCCTGGACACCAAGCCTGGCTCTCCCTTGCTCGAGCTCACCCAGATTGGCTTTTTGGACAGCGGCGCCGCCTTTGAGTATTCGGTCTCGCGCAACGTTGGCGACCGCTTTGAGTTGCACAACGTAACGTTGGCATAGGTTTTTGCAGTCATGCGGGCGCTCGTTTTGAACAGTTTTACGCAGCGCCCGCGCAACACAATGAGGTATGAATATGTCCGATTTGATTAAACTGACGCCGATCTTCCACGAGAAGATCTGGGGCGGTCGCCAGCTCGAAACCGTATTTGGCTACGACATTCCCGATGGCCCCATCGGTGAGTGCTGGGCCATCTCGGCCCACCCCAACGGCGACTGCCAGATTGCGGAGGGCCCGTATGCCGGCCACACGCTGTCGTGGCTGTGGGCCGAGCATCGCGAGCTCTTTGGCAACTGCGAGGGCAAGGAGTTCCCGCTGCTCATTAAGATTCTGGACGCCAAGGACGACCTTTCGATCCAGATTCATCCCAACGACGAGTACGCTGCCGAGCACGAGAACGGTAGCCTGGGCAAAACCGAGTGTTGGTATGTGCTGGACTGCGAGCCCGACGCCACGATCATCGTCGGCCAGCGTGCCAAGGACCGCGCCGAGGCCGCACAAATGATTGAGGAAGGACGTTGGGACGACATGCTCAACGTGTTGCCGATTCACAAGGGCGACTTTTTCCAGATTGATTCCGGTACCGTGCACGCCATCAAGACCGGCACGCTCATTTTGGAGACGCAGCAGTCGAGCGACGTGACGTATCGTCTGTACGACTACGACCGTCCCGGCACTGACGGCAACCTGCGCCCGCTGCACATTGAGCAGAGCCTCGACTGCATCGACTTTGATGCTCAGGCTCCGACCGACGGCACGGTGACCGCGCCCGAGGTGGACGGCGTGACCGAGCTCGAGTCCAACCCCTGCTACACCGTCGATCGCGTGCGCGTCAACGGCAGCAAGACCCTCGACCAGCGCTGGCCCTTCATGTGCCTGTCGGTCATCGACGGCGAAGGCACCGTCTGCGGCGACCCCGTCCACAAGGGAAGCCACCTGTTGGCCCCGAGCACCGTCAGCTCCATCGACCTCGAAGGCAAGATGGAACTGATCATCAGCCACCTGTAGGTCGCACCAACAACCCAAACGCAACAAGGGGCTCTCCCGTCCATGTGCGGGAGAGCCCCTTGCCATATCTATTTATCAGCCCACCCGGCTCTCCAGATCAAAAAGCGAACGAGC
Organism: uncultured Collinsella sp.; assembly: GCA_902464645.1. Classification (GTDB taxonomy): domain Bacteria; phylum Actinomycetota; class Coriobacteriia; order Coriobacteriales; family Coriobacteriaceae; genus Collinsella. The sequence goes on along the minus strand of CABQKL010000082.1, from coordinate 1,775 downwards.
AGAGCGACGTTCGCAAGCACCGTTACCCAAGGACCTGGGCGGGCGTATAGGGCAACATCGATCGCGAGTTCCGCACGCAAAGGAGAGCACTTAATGTGCTCTCCGTCTTGCGCAGGACTGCCCGAGCAGGCGATGTTGCCCTATACGCCCGCCCAGGTCCGCCAGGATCACGACAGCTTGACGATCGGCGCAAAGCCCTTCATCAGCTTTTTGGTCTGGCCGGTCTTTTCGAACTGGACCTCGATCATGTCTCCGGCGACCGAGATCACGGTACCCGTGCCAAAGGTCTTGTGGCTCACGGTATCGCCCGCGGCAAAGTCCTGCGATGCGCTGGCGCGATCGACCTTGCGCTCCACCGTCGGAGACACCTTGGACGACGGCTTTTTGGCTCGCGGCGCACCCGAACCAAAGGTCGAGGCAACACGGCCGGCGTCGGGCGAGACCCCACGATGGCGCTCGGTCCCGTAGCTGCTGCCGCCAAAGAAATCGTCAAAGCTCGATCCGCCGCGCGAACCGGAACCGCCGGTCGAGCGCGTATGCGAACCGAACACCTTGCCGCCATACATATCCGAACCCATGCCCGAGCCAAAGGTGCCGTGACGGTCGCCGCGCTTCTCCCAGCCCGTGCCCTCAAAACCGGCAGAACCGATACCGCTAAACTCGATATCCTCAAACGGAATCTCATTGAGGAAGCGCGAGCGCGGGTTGGCAGAGGTCGAGCCGTAGGTGCGACGCGTGGCCGCATAGGTCAGGAATAGGCGCTTACGGGCACGCGTGATGGCGACGTAGGCCAGGCGACGCTCTTCCTCGAGCTTGCCCGGGTCATCGCTGCCGCCAAAGTCGTGCACGTGCGGGAAGATGCCCTCCTCCATGCCGGCTACGAACACCGCCGGGAACTCCAGGCCCTTGGCGGAGTGGATGGTCATCATGGTAATGGCATGCGTCTCGCCGGCCAGGGAATCCAAGTCGGAGCGCAGGGCCAGCCACTCCATGAGTGCCGGCAGCGCCTTACAGGTGAGCGGACCGTAGGTGCGCTCAATCTCGTCGGCATGCACGGCACCCGCCGGCATCTCCGTCGGCGCGGCATACGCGTTGCCCGCGATGGCGGCGGCCAGGGCGTCCTGCGGCGAGAGCGCCGGGGCGGCTAGGCTATCGAGCGGATTGGAACCTGCGGCATCGCGCGCGCCGACGAGCGCCTCAAACGAGGATGCCGGGGCAGATGGCCCCGGTTCGGGCGCAGGCGCGCTCACCACAACGGGCTCGGACTCAGGCTCGGCAGGCACGTCGGCAACGCCGGCTGCGCGCAGCTCTTCCAAGCTCTCGAGCGTACCCTCGATATCCTCGTGCGTCTCCTCAAATTCGGCGGCGACGCCCAGGAATTCCTGAATGTTCTCGGCGCGGCTCTCGGACTCCATGGTGCCCTCGGCGCGAAACGCCTGCAGCAAGCCCGTCTTATCGACGATCATCTCGACAACGTCCTTGAGCTCGCCGTCCATGCGGCGGCCCTCGCGCACCAGCGACACAAAGCTCGACAGGCCGTTGCGCACCTTGGCACTAAACATGCCCGTCTCGGCGCACGCGATCTCGCAAGCCTGGAAGAACGAGCAACGGTTGTCGCGCGCCAGCTGCTCGATCTTTTGGATCGAGGTGGAGCCGATGCCGCGGCGCGGCGTGTTGATGACGCGCTTGACGCTCATCTCGTCGGCCGGGTTCACGATCATCTTAAGGTAGGCCATGACGTCGCGGATCTCGGCACGGTCGAAGAATCGCGTGCC
>CABQKL010000081.1 GCA_902464645.1 uncultured Collinsella sp. | reverse complement strand
CGGCAGCCGCAGCGGCGCTGGTCGTTCTAACGAGTCGCGCGATCGTCGGGACCCGCGTGCCAGCCGCGATCGTCGCGATGATTGGCGCAACTACGACGATACCCGCGAGGAGCGTCGTGGCGGCTATCGTGGCGCTCGTGGTGGCAACCAGGCCGGCTCCCGTGGCGGCCGTGCCGGCGGTCGCGATAACCGTGGCAGCTATGGCAACAGCCGTGGCGGCAAGCGCGGCGGCAGCTCCCGTCGCCCCGGTGACGGCGGCGGCAAGCGCAAGTAACACACGCGTCGCGCGGTAAGGCGAGATGAGTTTGGGCCCCGAGCAGACTATGCTCGGGGCCCTTTTTGTGGGCGCAGTTTGAGGTGGGCCGGCCCCCTCACGAAAAAGCACGGAGGCGGTCGCGGCAAGAGATGTGGGTTATCGGCTTAGTTGGAGATTCGCGTATGCGGGGTTCTGGCATAGACGGAGAACGTGAAGCTCCCTACTGACGCACGGTGGCCGCAGTGCCCGGGCGGACACACTCGGGATTCCGCTCGCTGCCTGGCGCCCTTGCTGCCATCTGACTTTCACGCTCGCATTGTTCTGGATGCGGGCGTGTTTTTTCACGGCACGCACGGGTCCCCCGGGGTGCGACGTGCATTTTCGGGAGTTTTCAGCAAGCCGGGGTGGCTGCATACGCGCCGGAAGCGTCTATTTGATCTCGCGAGATCCCTCGACGGGCGATTTGGGTCGGCAGGCGGCGTACGGCGTGGCGATAGCGCGCGTTTCGCGCCGTGCCGTGCCCCAAAGCGACGCCGGCCGCGCGATGCTCCCGGTTCGCGGCGTCGCCGGCGGGGGTCGCGATGCTGAATACTCCGGTTTTTGCACGGTCCAAGCGGGGGTACGTTGGGACGGGAAGGGGCGCCCCCATCTATTTATGCATGGCACAAGCGAAAATATGCAAGACAATAGGGCGCCATGCGCCGGATGCCCAGATTGGGCGCGCCATACGCCGACGTTCGCCGCGTCCCTTCCGCGCCGTGCGCGAATCAAAAGGCGAGGGCAGTTATGGGCGTGCGGGCGGCCCTGCTGACGGCGGGGTTGCAGCGGAGCTTGCGCTTGCCGTGGGCGATCGCGCGCCCTGGGCGCCGGCGCTCGACGGCCGCATGCTCCTGCTTGCCACGCACGATGCCGCTGACGCTCGGGCCCTCAATATCTCGGACATCATCACGCTCTAAATACTACTTAGCAACAAAATGATCCGTATTTCTCCGTCCCCATGGGGTCGGGTATGGTATTCTATCTGCGGGGGTAATACTTAAGAATACAGAGTAATACCAACGCCGTAGAAACAAACTCCAGATGCGGGCCAATCGGGTTGCCTTCACAGCCCGTCGCCCAGCCGCGTGGCCCGCATCTATCCACACCACCGTCGTTTCAAAAAGGAAGCGCCATGGCAGAACACATGACCCCGGTTGTCGCGAAGGTCTTGCCCGAGGAAAAGGCGGCCTTCGCGGCGGCAACCCAGCTCGTGGGTACCACGCCGTCCAACGCCATCCGCATGTTCATCGCCGCGTTCAATCGCTGCGGCACCTTTCCGTTCGACATTTCGCCCAGCGGGGCCTTTGGCGCTGCGCCCGATTCTCATCAATAAGTGATCCGTTTTCCTCCGTCCCCATGGGATCAGCTCTCTGCCGAGTTGTGGTAGAACTAGGGAACGGTTTTGAGGAGGTTGGCATGCTCAATGCGATGATTTGGGCGCTTGCCTGTTTTGGCGTTGTCGCTGCCGATATAGCCCTGAGCGTGGTTCTGTTTTCAGTTCTCGATGCCGTATCGGTGCTGACGGGCTATCCGATCGACAATCTCGATATCCAATGGTTCCAGGCTGCCGCTCAGACGGCGTCGTTTTTGATGGCGCTGCTGTGGTGGCGTTATTTGTGGCCGCGCTCGTTTATGGCACGCTGGCAGGGCGAGCGTCCGCTTGGCAGGGGAGCGCGTGGGGCGTGGAAACGCATCGCCTGCGTTATCGTGATCGGTCTTGCCCTGCAGGTGGTCGTTGGCTACGTGACCGACGCTGTGCTGTCGCTGTTACCCGAGGAGGCGGCCGATTACAGCGAGCTCGTCGAGGAGACGGGCATGGGCGACACGAGCTATCTGGCCGTCCTGACCACGGTGCTCGGCGCGCCGTTTTGCGAGGAACTGCTGGTGCGCGGTATCATTTTTGAGTTTTCGCTCCGAGCGTTTAACCCGCAGTGCCGTCCGCTCTGGAAACGCCGGCGTCGCGCGAACGCGCAAGACGGCGCCATAGTGCCCTGGGCGGCCCCGAGTACCTGGGGCGTCGCCGCGGCGATTGTGCTGCAGGCGGCGGTCTTTGGCTTTATGCATATGAACTGGGTGCAGGGCTGCTACGCGGGTGCTGCCGGTCTGGTCTTTGGTTGGGTGCTCGTGACGACCGGAAAGCTCCGCTACACGATCCTGCTGCACTTTGCCTTTAACGCCGGGTCGTACCTCATGGGTTTGCTGTGGTTTGTGAAAACGCCGCTCGACGTGATAATCACGGTCGCGATCGCCAGTGTGATCCTGCCGGAGGCAATGCGCTCACTGCGCCAAGCGTGCCAGCAGAGCGCTGCGACCACATCTATCGCATTCCCGCACTAATTGCGGCGTCCACCTCCGTTGGCGCCCTGACGTCCCTGGGCCGCGCGGTTACGGCCGGCGGTGTTCTGCGCACGCGACATACCGCCGTGGCCCTTGCTGCCCTTGGGTCCCTTGCCGGTGGCACCACCGTGGGCTTTGCCGCCCTTCTTGCCGGTGCCATGCCCACCGCCAGCAGATGTCTCGCCCGGGCGTGGCGGCACGGGGCGAATCAGACAATGCTTTGTATAGCCGATCAGGTCACGACGCCCGGCCTTTTCCAGTGCCTCGCGCACGAGCTTGTAGTTCTCGGGCTTGCGATACTGGATGAGCGCGCGCTGCATGGCCTTCTCGTGCGGGTCGCGCGCCACATAGATCGGCTCCATGGTGCGCGGGTCCACGCCGGTGTAGTACATGCACGTCGACATGGTGGACGGTGTGGGGTAGAAGTCCTGCACCTGCTCGGGCATGTAGCCCATGTCGCGCACGGCTTCGGCAAGGTCCACGGCTTCCTTCATGGTCGAGCCGGGGTGACTCGAGATCAGATACGGCACCACGTACTGCTTGAGTCCGTATTCGCGGTTCAGGCGCTCAAATTTGCGGCAGAACGCATCGTAGACGGCTCGGCTCGGCTTGCCCATCACAGAGAGCACCGCGTCGCTCACGTGCTCGGGTGCTACGCGTAGCTGGCCCGAGACATGGTACTCTAGCAGCTCGCGCAAAAACTCGTCCGAGGCATCGGCCATGGTGTAGTCAAAGCGGATGCCGCTGCGCACGAAGACCTTTTTGACGCCCGGTAGCTGGCGCAGGTCGCGCAACAGCTGCGTGTAGCCGCTCTCGTCGACCACCATGTTCTTGCACACGCTCGGCCACAGGCAGCGCTTGTTCTTGCATACGCCGTGCTTGAGCTGCTTGTCGCAGGCGGGACGGCTAAAGTTGGCCGTCGGTCCTCCCACGTCGTTGATGTAGCCCTTAAACTCGGGATCGCGCGTGAGCAGCTCGGCCTCGCGCATGATCGAGTCGTGGCTGCGCATCTGCAGCACACGGCCTTGGTGGAAGGTGAGGGCGCAAAACGAGCACTCGCCAAAACAGCCGCGGTTGGAGCTAATGGAAAACTTAATCTCGGCAAAGGCCGGCACGCCGCCCGCCGCGTCGTAATCGGGATGCCAGTCGCGTGCGTAGGGGAGTTCGGCCACCTCGTCCATCTCGTCGGTGGTGAGTGTCGCCGACGGCGGGTTCTGCACCACATAGACGCTATTGGGGTAGGGCTCTACCAGGCGATGCCCGGTGATGGGGTCCATGTTTTGCTGCTGCACGTTAAAGCTGCGCGCGTAGTTGAGCTTATCGGCGGCAAGGTCGTCCCAGCTGGGCAGCAGGTCGTAGTCGTAGACCTCGTCGAGCGAGCCTGTGCGGTAGACGGTGCCATTGATATAGGTAATCTGATCGACGGGCAGTCCCGCGTCGAGCGCGTCGGCAATTTCGACAATCGCGTGCTCGCCCATGCCATAGATGAGGATGTCGGCGCCCGAGTCGAGCAGTACCGAGCGCTTGAGCTTGTCCTGCCAGTAGTCGTAGTGGGCCAGGCGGCGCAGACTTGCCTCGATGCCGCCGATGATGATGGGGGCATCCTTGAACGTCTGGCGGATGAGGTTACCGTAGACCGTGACGGCTCGGTTGGGACGGCGCCCCTCCTCGCCACCGGGCGTGTAGGCGTCGGTGTGGCGGCGGTGCTTGGTCACCGAATAGTGGTTGACCATGGAGTCCATGTTACCGGCACTGACGAGAAAGCCCAGGCGAGGCTCGCCGAGCACCGTGATGCTGGCGGGGTCGGTCCAATCGGGCTGGCAGATGATGCCCACCTTGTAGCCGTGTGCGTCGAGTACGCGGCTGACGATGGCCATACCAAAGCTGGGATGGTCCACGTAGGCGTCGCCGCAGATGTAGACAAAGTCGCACTGGTCCCAGCCGCGCGCATCCATGTCGGCGCGGCTGACGGGGAGGAACTTATCGCGGCCCGGTCGCCAGGGGCGGGCGGGCGTCGCTTGGGAATGCTTGGTACGGGCGACCGTGGCCTGCGCCTTACCGCCGCGCTTTTGCTGCTGGCCCTGTTTGCCCTGTTGACTGCGCTGGTTGTTCTGAGCGTGCTGAGGCTTTTTTGCCACGATCCCTCCCGGTGTTTGTATGCTGCACGTAATTGTAACCAGTCTTTTTGGGACGGGGCTAAAAAGACTGGTGGAGTACATGAGCTGGCGGATCGGCGCGTCGATGCGGGTGTTGTTTGTTTCCAGACTGTGTATCTGCGCGTTGGAGAACCCGTCTCGCGCGCACGCCATGTTGTCAATGGGTTACAGTATGAACGGCGGCTATGTTTCCGCCAACGCACGAGAGAGTCGTCAACAAGGAGGATGCACGACGATGCAGCGTGCCAAACAGATATCGGAGTCTATTGAGCTGGGCATCATCTTGGCGCTCGCCGGTGGCTTTATGGACGTGTATTCGTACATTGGGCGCGACCATGTTTTCGCCAACGCGCAGACGGGCAACATCTTGCTGGTGGGCGTGAGCATCTCGGAGGGCAACTGGGCACTTGCGGGGCGCTACTTCTTCCCTGTGGTGTCGTTTGCCGTGGGTATTATGCTTGCCGATCTGGTGCACGAGCGGTTTGGCAGCGTGATCCACTGGCGTCAGGTGACGGTGTTCTTTGAAGCCGTCATCTTGCTGGGCGTGAGCTTTATCCCGGGCGGCAATTTCAACCTGCTCGCCAACTGCCTCACCTCGTTTGCCTGCGGCATGCAGGTCGAGAGCTTCCGCAAGATCCACGGTCACGGCATCGCTACGACCATGTGTATCGGCAACTTGCGCAACGCGCTGCAAAACGTGGACGACTACATCATCACCCACAAACGCGGCTTTTTGGAAAACGGCCTGCTGTACTTTGGCGTGATCTTTACCTTTGTGTTTGGCGCCGTGTTGGGCAACTGGTGTATTGAGCGCATGGGCCTGCACGCCATCGTCGTGGCGAGCTTGCTGCTGTTTGTCGCGTTTGCCATCATGTTCATCGACCGCGAGCGCGACTTGCGCTTACGCTGGAAGGTTGCGGCCGAGGCTTGGAAAGAGGGCTGCCGAAAGTAACCGAATGCGGCAAAGGGGCTGTCCCTTTGCCGCAATATTTTTCATCATCTGTTGAAACGCTTTAACACTTTTGATGTTTTCACGCGTTTTTTGTTTCAAAAGCGTTAGGATGGGACTTATAGCGCGGGGCGTAATGGATGCCCCGCACACGATGGGAGGCTATCAATGGCTAATCGTTTCGTTCTCAATACCATTTCTTATCATGGTTCTGGCGCCATCAAGGAGATCCCCGGCGAGCTTCAGCGTCGCGGCTACAAGAAGATCTTCGTCTGCTCCGACCCCGATCTGGTCAAGTTTGGCGTTACCGCTAAGGTGACCGACGAGCTCGACGCCGCCGGTATCGCTTGGAGCCTCTACTCCGAGATCAAGCCCAACCCCACTATCCAGAACGTCAAGGACGGCGTCGAGGCCTTCAAGGCCGCCGAGGCTGACGCTATCGTGACCATCGGTGGCGGCTCCTCCATGGACACTGCTAAGGCCATCGGCATCATCATCAACAACCCCGAGTTCGCCGATGTCCGCAGCCTCGAGGGCGTTGCTCCCACTAAGAATCACGCCGTGTTCACCATCGCCGTGCCGACGACCGCCGGTACCGCTGCTGAGGTGACCATCAACTACGTCATCACCGACCCCGAGAAGGTCCGCAAGTTCGTGTGCGTCGACACCAACGACGCCCCCGAGGTCGCCGTCGTCGACCCCGACATGATGGCTTCCATGCCCGCCGGCCTGACCGCTTCCACCGGCATGGACGCACTGACCCACGCCATCGAAGGCTACACCACCAAGGGCGCCTGGGAGCTTTCCGACATGTTCCACTTTGAGGCCATTAAGCTGATCAGCGAGAACCTGCGCGACTCTGTCGCCGAGGCCAAGTCCGGTCAGCCCGGCTCCGGCCGCGAGGGCATGGCTCTTGGCCAGTATGTCGCCGGCATGGGCTTCTCCAACGTCGGCCTGGGCATCGACCACGCCATGGCTCACACGCTGTCCGCTCACTACGACACCCCGCACGGCGTCGCTTGCGCCATGCTGCTGCCGATCGCTATGGAGTTCAACAAGCCGGTTTGCGCCGAGCGCCTGGCCAAGGTTGCCGTCGCCATGGGCGTTGACACCACGGGCATGAGCACCGACGAGGCCGCCGACGCCGCCATCGCCGCCGTCAAGCAGCTCTCCGCCGACGTGAACATCCCGCACGTCTGCGAGGCCATGAAGGCTGACGAGATTGAGGTCCTGGCCAAGGACGCCATGGCCGACGCTTGCTTCCCGGGCAACCCGCGCGAGGCGACGCTCGACGACGTCATCGAGCTCTTCAAGAAGATCTGCCCGGCTGCCTAGCTTGGTTCGGCGGGCCCCTGCCCGTTAGCCCCACAATCGTCCTCGGACATGTCGGAAGCCCCCGCTGCGCACTTCGTGCGGCGGGGGCTTCCTCCGTCCTGCGGAAAGATTCTGGGGCTAACGGGCAGGGGCCCGCCGGCTCGTTATCGTGGCGGGCGCAGTTCTGGGGAGCTCGATGGGTCATCTCGCTAGGCAAAAAGATGGTTCGCGGTGGTATTGTTGCTGTGGGCTCAATTCGATATGAAAGGGTGACTTTGGTGTCCAAGATGGATTCTACGCTCTCCTATATTACTGACCAGTTGAAGGCGCTGACTTCTATTGCTTCGCCTACGGGGTTTACTCGTGCGGCGACTAATTATCTGATGGAAACGTTGCGCGATATGGGCTTTGGCCCCGAGCGTTCCAATAAGGGCAACGTGCTGGTTGAGCTTGGCGGCGAGGGCGAGCCGCTTGTGTTGGCGAGCCATGTCGATACCCTGGGCGCCATGGTGCGCTCCATTAAGGACAATGGTCGCCTGCGCCCCACGACCCTCGGCGGGCATCAGTGGTCTACGGCCGATGGTGAGAACTGCACCGTTTATACGCGCGATGGCAAAGTCTTTACGGGTGTGGTCCTCAATACCGAGCCTTCGGCGCATGTGGCCGATGAGCCGGTCAAGACCATCGAGAAGAACATGGAAATCCTGCTCGACGAGAACGTTGACAGCAAGGACGATGTGCTCGAGCTGGGTATTCAGACCGGTGACATCATCGCTATGGACCCGCGCACCACGGTGACGGAGAGCGGCTACATCAAGAGTCGCTTCCTTGACGACAAGCTGTCCGCGTCGATTCTGCTGGGTTTGGCCCGCGCCGTCGCCGCTGGCGAGGTGACGCTCTCGCGCAAGGTGTCGCTGCTCTTTACCGTGTACGAGGAGGTCGGCCACGGCGGTGCCTTTGTGCCGGCCGACACGCGCGAGATGATCAGCGTGGACATGGGCTGCGTGGGTGACGACCTAGGCTGCACCGAGCGCATGGTGTCGATCTGCGCCAAGGATTCGGGCGGCCCCTACAACTACGATCTGGTGACCACGCTGTCCAATATCGCGCGCGAGTTGGAGCTCGATTACG
>CABQKL010000080.1 GCA_902464645.1 uncultured Collinsella sp. | reverse complement strand
AAGCTGAGCCAGGAGAAGGAGGTTCTGGGCATCTATGTCTCGGACCACCCGCTGCGCCCGTTTGAGTATGCACTAGCCAAGGCACGCGACTTCTCGTTCTCGCAGATCGATACCGGCTACGAGGTGCAAAACCCCACGGGCGGTACCATCAACCAGGAGATTCCCGAGGGCAAGGCGCTGTGGTGGGCCGGCATGGTCTCGAGCGTGTCCAAGCGCGTGACCAAAAACGGCGACCCCATGGGCATCGTGCAGCTCGAGGACATGGAAGGCGAGGCCACGGTCGTGGTGTTCCCCAAGACTTATAAAGAGGCTGAGGGGTACCTGTACGGCGAGGTCGATCCCGAGACCGGCGCGCAGCTGTCCGATGCGTTTGTGCGCATTAAGGGCAAGCTCGAGCGTTCGGACCGCGGCGACCAGATCATCGCGCAGGAGATCGTGCCGCTTGAGCTTAACGAGGAGAACAACAAGCCCAAGGTGTTTGAGGTCATGGTGCCCAACAGCCGCTTTAGCCAGGGCAATATGGCGCGTCTTGCCACGGTGCTTACCGCCAACCCGGGCGGCGACCGCGTGGAGATCTTTATCGAGCAGGTGGACGGGCGCGTACTGCGTGCCGAGGTGCCGGCCAAGGTCAACGCACGCTCGATTCCGCTGCTGGCAGAGGCCAAGGCCATCGTGGGTAACCAAGGCCGCGTGACGGTGATCTAAAATGATTTTTCTGGGACGGGGATTAAAAAATCATTTTGGGTGACGTGTGGCGGAAGACCAGTCTTTCTGGGACGGGAATGATTTTTTCATCCCCGTCCCAGAAAAATCATTTGGCATGCGAGATTGGAGGAAGTGATGGCGCAGGGGACGTTTGTGCAGGCGCTTCGTAAGGAGGCGGCGCTTAGCAGCACCTTTATGAAGGGGCGCTCGCTCATGCTTAACGGTGCCGTGCTGTCGTTTGAGGACTCCGGCTCGCGCTTCTCCAAAAACGTGAACATCGAGGGCACGGTGCGTGGCTCGCGCGGCGACCTGTACAAGACGCACGTGGCGCTCGATATGGACGAGCACGAGGTTATCGACTACGACTGCGATTGTCCCGCCGCCTTCCGCTATTCCGGCATGTGCAAGCACGTTATCGCCACGGCGCTGGCGTATCTGGATGCCAGTGGCGCCGAGCCCGTCGAGGGCTTGCGTACGCCGGTCCGCACGTTTACGGTACCGCCCGCACAGTCCAAGCAGCCCACGCGCCCCGTGCCCACCGCATCTGCGGTCAACCCCAACTTTCCCTTCCCGGCGCCCGTCCCCACGAGCCCGAGCCTTGTGGCGGCGCTTTCCGATCTTTCGGACGCGCGCATGGACGAGCTCGTGGCCATGCGTCGCAAGCTCGCCGGCACCATTGACCCCGATGCGCCCAAGGCAGTGCTGGAGCCCTCGCTGGTGCCGTACTACAATCCGCTGTTTGCCGATCGTTTTAACTGGGCGCTCGAGTTTCGCATTCGCTGCGGTTCGGTGTCCTACGTGGTTAAGGATATCGACGGCATGGCCGATGCCTATGTGCGCGGCGGTACGTTCTCCTATGGCAAGAAGCTTACGTTTGTCCATGTGCCCGAGGCATTCGATGACGTGTCGACAAAGCTGCTTGACTTTGTTGCAATGACGGTCGCCTACCTAGGTGATATTACGAGCTCGCGCTCGGCATCGTATGACTTTGCCCGCAGCGGCTTTGTCGCCGAGCGTCAGTTGCCGGTATCCGAGTATTCCGTCGTGTCCGTGCTGGACCTGCTGCGCGGCAGGACCATGTCCTTTGAGCCCGCTTGGTCGCGGGGGACGACGACGCATCGCTCCTACGAGGTGGCCGTCGAGTCGTCGCCGCAGGGGGAGGGCGAAGTCCCGGCTAAGCGCCCGCCGCTTCTTGCCGCCAAGGTTGCACCGGCGGCGGGAGGCAGCTACGACTTGCGCCTTCCGGCCGATACGCATTGCTTTGTCGCGAGCGACGTAGCCTATCTGGTCGATACGCGCCGCGCGCGCCGTACCGACACGGCGTTTGCCCAACATGCGGCGCCGTTCCTTTCGCACTTGTTGCCCTGCCGCACGCCGGTCCATATCGCCGCCGACCAGGTGGGCGAGTTCTGCCGCATGGCGCTGCCTATCTTGCGCGACTATACCGACCTGACCGCTCCCGCCGCGCTCGACGCCGTGGCGCCCGAGCCGAGCTTTGCCATGGCGATTGGCGTCGACGATGGTCTTGTGACCTGCAAGATTACGGTGACCTACGGTGATTGGTCGGCAGATCTCTTTAGTCTTGGTGCTCCGGGCAGTCCTTTCGAAGAGCAACGTCCCGGCGTTCCGCCCCGCGATACGGTGGCGGAGTTTCGCGTTATGGACACGGCGGCCCTGTACTTCGATTTCTACGAGGGCGGCCTGGCGTTTGAGGAGCGCGACGACGCCCGCCTGTTCCACTTGCTGACCGAGGGCCTGTCTGCCCTGTCCGAGCTGGGCGAGGTCATGCTCAGCGACCGCCTGCGCCAGATCTCGGTCCGTCCTGCGCCCAAGCTTTCGGTGCGTGCGACCGTCAAGAGTAACCTGCTCGACGTCGAACTGGGCGCGAGCGGGCTTTCGGCGGCCGACCTTGCCATCTATCTCGATTCGCATAAGCGCCACCAGACGTTCGCGCGCCTTACGTCCGGCGATATCGTGCGCCTGGACGAGGGCGCTCGTGCCGCGTTTGGTCTTGCCGAGGACCTTGGCGTCGATGCCGTCGACCTGCTCGATGGCGTGTCGCTTCCCGCGTCGAGCACCCTGTTTGTCGATACTATGCTCGCGCGCACGCCCGCGCTCGAAGCCGATCGCGACGCCGCATTCCGTCGTACCGTCGAGCGCTTGGATACGCTCGGCAAGATGGACTTTACGGTGCCGGTCTCGCTCAAGGCCACGCTGCGCGGCTATCAGGTCGACGGCTACCAGTGGCTCGGCTCGCTCGAGCACCTGGGCCTTGGCGGCATCTTGGCCGACGATATGGGCTTGGGCAAAACGCTGCAGATGATCGCGCACATTCTGGCGCGCGTGGAAGCGGGGGATACCAAGCCCACGCTCGTGGTATGCCCCGCGTCGCTTGTGTACAACTGGACCGCCGAGCTGGAGCGCTTTGCCCCGTCGCTTGATGTGTGCGCCATTGTGGGTGCCAAGGCTCAACGCCGCGTGCAAATTGCTGGCGTGGTCGAGCACAACGTGGTTGTAACGTCGTATGACCTTATGCGGCGCGATATCGATGAGTATGCCGAGCAGGATTTTGCCCGCGTGGTGCTCGATGAGGCCCAGTACATTAAAAACCCGCTTACCCAGGTGGCTCGCGCCGCAAAGCGCCTGCCTGCCGGCGTGCGCTTTGCCCTGACGGGCACGCCCATCGAAAACCGCCTGTCCGAGCTCTGGAGCATCTTCGACTTTTTGATGCCGGGCCTTCTGGGCACGCGCGACTCATTTGCCAAGCGCTTTGAAAGTCCCGTCGAGCATGCCGAGGGCGATAGTGCCGCTCGTCTGCAGGCGCTCGTATCGCCGTTTGTGCTGCGTCGCGTCAAGGAAGACGTGGTGGCCGACCTGCCCGAGAAGATCGAGGATACGGTGATGGCGCAGCTTACCGGCGAGCAGCGCAAGCTCTACCTGGCAAACCAGGACCGCATCGCCCAGCAGGTGCAGCACCGCGAGGCCGGGGAGTTTAAGAAAGATAAACTCAAGGTGCTTGCCGAGCTCACCAAGCTGCGTCAGATCTGCTGCGACCCGCATCTGCACTATGCGGACTACAAGGCGGGAAGCGCCAAACTCGATACGTGCATGGAGCTCGTCCACGGAGCACTCGACGGCAGTCACCGCATCTTGCTGTTCAGCCAGTTTACGGGCATGCTCGATATCATCGGCAAGAGCCTGGCCAAGGAGGATATCGCCTTTCTTAAGCTTACGGGCGCATCGTCTAAAGAGAGTCGCGCCAAGATGGTTGCGCAGTTCCAGGCGGGCGAGGTGCCGGTGTTCTTGATTTCGCTCAAGGCGGGCGGCGTGGGCCTTAATTTGACGGCTGCCGACGTGGTTATCCACTACGACCCATGGTGGAACGTGGCGGCGCAGGATCAGGCGACTGACCGCGCGCATCGCATTGGCCAGCAGCACACCGTGACCGTGTACAAACTCATCGCCAAGGACACGATCGAGGAACGCATTATGCAGATGCAGGAGTCCAAGCGCGATCTGGTCAACAGCGTGCTCGGCGGCGATGGTATCTCGTCGGCACTGTTTACGCGCGAGGATGTTCTGGCGCTGCTCGGTGGCGACGGTCGCTAGCCTCGCTCGTTATGTGTTCATTTGCCATGCCGTGGATGGTTCGCCTGCCTTTGGGCATAAGAACCATCAAGAACATTGGCACATCAGCAAAGGAGAACATCATGGCGAAATTCTTTAAGGACCCCGACGGTAAGCTCATCGCTGCCCTTGGCGACGACGTTGCGACTCCTGCCGGCTGCACGGAGCTGACCGCAAACACCGAGGACGCGGCGCACGAGAAGCACGTGCCTGTTGTCGAGATCGAGCGCGACGGCCACGTCATTCGCGCGCGCGTGGGCTCGACGGAGCATCCTATGCTGCCCGAGCACTACATCGAGTGGATTGCGCTTGAGGCCGAGGGGCGCCTGGAGGTCCATTACCTCGAGCCCGGCATGAAGCCCACGACGTTTTTCGCTGGCGGCTCCAAGACTGGTACCGTCTATGCCTACTGCAACCTGCATGGGCTGTGGTCCGCGACGTTCTAGGAGCGCGCCCCCGCTCGGGGTATCATAGCTAGCATATGCACATGCGAGCGCCGGCTGCATTATGCGGCCGGCGCTTTTACTACGACAACGACAGTTACGATGGGAAGGGCTGGGCCATGAAGCTCGCACTTGCACAGATCGATATGCGCCTGGGTGATATTGAGGGTATCTGCGGTCGCATCGAGGATCAAGCCCGTTTGGCCCACGAGCGCGGGGCGCGCGTACTGTGCGTTCCGGCTCCGCTCTTTATGGGTGCTCTGCCCGGCGGCCTGGTGGGCACTGCCGACTTTGAGCACGATATGTTGATGGGCCTGACGGGCGTTGCCGAGCGCATCCAAGAGCTCGACATGATCTGCATCGTGCCCGCGGCGGTTTCGTTTGAGGGCCAGCCCCTGCTCGACTACATGATGCTTAAGGATGGCCGCGTGGTGCCCGCGCGCACAAGCATCGCCCTGCAACGTGGCGAGAGCAACGACGCGCGTTGGGCGCCTCCGGTGTTTGACGTGGACGGCGTGCGCATCGCCGTGGTGTTTGACCTGGACCGCGAGCTCGAAATGCTGCCGACCGGTGTCGACCTCATTGCCTATTTCCAGTTCAACGCGTTTGACATGACCGACCGCGAGACAGCTGCCGTCGCCGCCGTGCGCAGCGGTGCCTACCGCAAGATCGCGTCCAAGCGCAGCGTATGGTTTGCCTGCATGGCGCCGATCGGTGCCTATGACGAGTCGGTGTATACCGGCGGTTCGTTTGTGCTCGACGACTGCGGTCGCGTGGTGGCCCAGGCGCCGTGTTTTGAGGAGAGCCTGCTGGTTCAGGAGATTCAGCGCGGCGTGATGCTCGATGCCCTGGAGGACCATGAGCTGCCCCAGTTTCGCTCCGAGGAGTGGCTGTGGCAGGCGCTGGTGCTTGCCGTGCGCGACAATGCCCGCGCCCGCGGTGCGTCGCGTGCCGTGGTGGCGCTCGAGGGCGATTTGCCGTCGTCCCTGTTGGCGGCACTTGCCGTCGATGCCTTGGGTCCGCGTAATGTGATTGGCCTGGTGCTGGGGCGCAATCGCATCTTTACGCCGGCGCAGGAGGAGGCCGAGGCCGCCCGTTGTTCCGCTGTTCGCTCAATCGCCGAGCGCTTGCACATTCGCACTGTCGAGCGCGATGCGCCGGATGCGGCGCGCGTGCTCGATCGCGACGTGTCGGCGGGCGATGCCGAACGCCTGCGTTCGCGTGCGCTGGGCCTGATGCTCGAGGATACGGCGCTCGAGCTGGGCGCTATGGCGCTGAGCCCGCTTTCCAAGACCGAGTACGCGCTGGCGGCGCCCGCGCTTTGCGGTGGCTACCAGGGCGATTATGCGCCCTTTGGCGATGTGTATCTGTCGACGCTCGAGTTTGTGGCACGCGTGCGCAACCGCGCCTCGGCCGTGGTGCCCCAAGAGCTCGTGACGCTCAACGCGGTAGAGGATTGCATGGATCGCGTGCTGGCGCAGGCGCTCTCGACGCTCGCCGGTCCGGTTGACATGCTCGATCGTGCGGCACAGCTGCTTGGCGGGCTTGAGCCGGGCGAGGTCGATGGTGCGCTTGAGTCGCACGTAGACCGCAATCGACCTTTCGACGACATCCCGATGGCCGCCGCCAAGCCCGAGGTCTGCTCGCTGCTGCTGATGCTCGTGCGCCAGGGCGAGGCCGCCCGCCGCATGCTACCGACGGCGCCGATCGTCTCGGCCCGTTCATTTGTCGAGCGCTCCTGGCCGTACATGCTTGCGTGGTCCGATCTGGGGCTCAACGGTAAGGAGCGCATGACGGTTGATTCGCTGGCACGCGCCGAGGTGCGCCGCTTTGCCGACGACGACACGAGTGACCGTATGCGCGGCGAGATGATGGGCATACTGGGCGAGCTGTTGGGTATTTCGCCCGAGCAGATGGAGGAGCTGCGCTCCGAGGACGGTCAGCGTCGTTTGCACGAGGGAATGAAAAAGTTCGAGGGCGAGGTCCAGGACGCCATCGACAAGATGATGGGCGGCCAGGGCGGACCACAGGGTGGGCCCCAGGGCACGCCGATGCCGCATCCGCCGGTTGACCCGAGGCAGTTCCCATTCTTCAGCCAAAACTAACTATGGGATGGGATTCGCTTCCAACCCCGATACTTCAACTAAGCGTCTTGGCCCCGTTGTGTTATTCTAGAACAGACGTTCGTGAATGATGCGCGGGGCCTTGCCTTGCGCTGTGCTTGTGGTGAGGGGAGGTTGGCTTGGTTATCTTGGGTATCGACCCTGGTTTGGCCCATACGGGCTGGGGGATTATCGAGGAGCGGCGTGGCGAGGTCCGCTGCCGTGCCTACGGTTGTATCGAGACCAGCGCGGGCAGCCCGCTCGCGGTGCGCCTGTCGCATATCGCCCGCGACCTCAAGGGCGTCGTCGAACGCTACCGTCCCGATACCGCGGCTATCGAGAGCATCTACTTTGGCGCTAACGTTCGCTCGGCCATCCCAACGGCGCATGCCCGTGGTGCCGCGCTCGTGGCGCTTTCGGAGTGCGCGCTCGAGATTGGCGAATACACGCCCATGCAGATCAAACAGGCCGTGGTGGGCACGGGTGCCGCAGATAAGCGGCAGGTTGCCTACATGGTGCGCACGCTCACGCAGCTCGATCACGACCCACATCCAGACCATGCCGCCGATGCGCTGGCCTGCGCCATCTGTCACGTTAACCTCAGCCGCACCCGGGCGCTTACCGGCGGCGAGTTCTATCAACAGAGAGGAACCGGATACTGATGATCTCCCAGCTCCATGGAACGCTTGTCGAGGCCACGATGAGCTCGGCCGTCGTCGATGTATCGGGCGTGGGCTTTGAGCTTGGTATTTCGGGCAGCACTGCCGCCACGCTGCCTACGCCCGGCGGCGAGGTTCGCCTTTATACCCGCATGCAGGTGCGCGAGGACGCCATGACGCTCTTTGGCTTTGCTTCCAAGGACGAGCGCACGATGTTCGATCGACTCGTGTCCGTGTCGGGTGTTGGCCCGCGCCTGGCGCTTGCCGTGCTTTCCACCTATACCGTGGGACAGCTGTATTCCCTGGTAATGGCCGAGGATGACAAGGGCATGGCCAAGGTGCCTGGTGTGGGCAAAAAGACCGCTCAGCGCCTCATCTTGGAGCTCAAGAGTACCTTTGCCAAGGACAAGGGCTTTGTTCCGGTCGACGTAATTCCCGGTCAGGTTGCGATGCCGGTCCCCGCCGCCGCTCCCTCGGCCATCGATGACGCCCGTGCGGCGCTCCTCTCCATGGGCTTTAGCCCGCAGGAGACCGAGGTTGCCCTGAGCGGGTATGATGGGCAGGACATGCGTGTCGAGGATCTGCTCGGCGCGGCGCTTAAGCGACTCGGAATGGATGCGTGATGTGGGAAGCCGATGACTCTCAGGACCTGTGGGCGACGCCCGGCAGCTCGCCGGCGGCATCCATGGCGCACGGTGAGCGCATGGTGGGCTCGGAGCTGACGCCCGAAGACCTCGATGTCGACCGTACCCTGCGTCCCCAGCGCCTGGACGACTACTGCGGTCAGGAGCATATCAAGCAGAGCCTTCGCGTGCTGATCGAGGCGGCGCAGAGCCGTGGCGAGACGCTCGACCACGTGATCTTCTCGGGTCCTCCGGGTCTGGGCAAGACCACGCTGGCCACCGTTATCGCCAACGAGCTGGGCGCTCAGATCAAGAC
>CABQKL010000079.1 GCA_902464645.1 uncultured Collinsella sp. | reverse complement strand
TGTCCCAGTTGTGGAGACTCGTTGAGCCGTCTGGGTATCGTGAAAGATCGCGCACTCCCCCATCATCAAAAGTGACACACGCTACCTGTTGATGGGAGGCAGCCATGGGCTTCTTTGACAAGATGTTCGAAAAGAAAGAGTGCGCGATTTGCGGTACCGAGCTGGGACTTTTGGGAAAGACCAAGATCAGCGAAGGCTACCTGTGCAAAGAGTGTGCCGGCAAGCTCTCCCCCTACTTCCACGGCTATCGCTCTAGCACCGCGGACGATATCCGCGAGCAACTCGCCTACCGCGAGGCCAATGCCGAACGCCTGGCGTCGTTCAACCCTACGCGCACGCTCTCTGCCGGGCGCACCAACATCATGCTCGACGAAGACGCGGGCCTGCTGATCATTACCTCGCAGAGCCGCTGGCGCGATGCCAACCCCGACATCATCGAGTTCTCGCAGGTACTCGGCTGCGATATGGATATCGACGAGCAGCGCACCGAGATCTATCGCGAGACCAAGGACGGCGAGCGCGAGAGCTACAATCCGCCGCGCTATGACCTGGATTACGACTTTAACCTGACCATTCACGTCAACACGCCGTACTTTACCGAGATCAACCTGCGCGTGAACGACTCCACCATCGATCAGCGCGGTTCCATCGAATACCGCGAGGCCAAGCGCCAGGCAACCGAGGTCCGCGACGCGCTGGTGCAGCTGCGTCAGGAAACGCGCGACAGCGTCGTGGCCGCCAAGGCCCCCAAGACCGCGGTCACCTGCCCCTTCTGCGGAGCCACCACCATTCCCGATGCCAGTGGGCGCTGCGAATACTGCGGCGGCGCCATCGGCGCATAGCCTCCGGCAAGGAAAGGACCGATCATGGCCTTCGAGAGCGTCAACTATCAGTGCCCTGCCTGCGGTGGCCCCCTTCACTTTGCCAGCGCCGAGCAAAAGCTCGTCTGCGACTACTGCGATTCGCGTTTTGAAGTCGAAGAAGTCGAGGCCCTCTATCGCGAGCGCCAGGACGAGGCAGACGCCAAAGCCGATGCCGCAGCCGCGGCTCCCAAACCTGCTGCCGACGATGCCGTGCAGGAGCTGGCTCAAAACGCCGGCTACATCTGCTCGTCGTGCGGTGCCGAGCTGGTCTCGGACGGCACCGTCGCCGTCACCACCTGCCCATACTGCGGCAACTCCGCCGTGGCACCCGGCCAGCTCTCGGGCGACTTCTCACCCGACCTGGTGATTCCGTTTAAGCTCGGGCGCGACGATGTCATGGCCGCGCTCAAGGAGCACTACAAGGGCAAAATCCTGCTGCCCAAGAGCTTTGTCACCGGCAACCACATCGACGAGGTCCAAGGCGTTTACGTGCCGTTTTGGCTCTACGGCGCCCGCGTGGACGGCGAAGTGTACTTTGATGCGACCAACGAGACCGTAACCGAAGAATCCGACCGCACCGTCACGACCACCGACCACTACGATGCCTACCGCAAAGGCAATATCTCGTTTGAGCGCGTGCCCGTCGACGGATCGTCCAAGATGCCCGACGGCCATATGGACGCCATCGAGCCGTTTGACTACGACGCGCTGCGCCCGTTCTCGGTCGCTTATATGCCCGGCTACATCGCCAACCGCTATGACGAGGATTGCGAAACCTGCAAGGCACGTGCCGAGCGCCGCATGGAGGAGAGCACGATCTCGGCCCTGCGCGAGACCGTCGTCGACGAGTACGACGACGCCACGGTCGAAAGCAAGCAGCTCGACTACACCTGGGAAGACAGCGACTACGCCCTGTTCCCCGTGTGGATGCTCTCCACCTCGTGGAACGGCAAGAGTTACCTGTTTGCCATGAACGGCCAAACCGGTCGCATGGTCGGCGAGCTTCCCTGCTCCAAGCCCAAGCTCGCTATCGCCTCGATGCTGTTCTTCGTGATCGGATTTGTCCTCTCCCAGATTCTCTTTATGGGAGAGAACGCCTTCGATCTGGATTACCTCACCTTTGATATCGAGGGCATCCTCATCAACATCGTCGCGCCGCTGATCATCGTGGTCATCGCAGACGTGCTGCTGGTGGGCCAGCTCAAGACGGCCAACGAGGCCACCCACGCCGATTGCTACTGCGGCGAGCTCGACCTGACCGAGAAGCACGACACCTTCAGCCACACCGAGACCACCGTTGTCATGAAGGACAACAAGGACGATTAGCCATTCTGACCAATACCACCCGGCCTTTGACGAGAAAGGAAGATCACCATGGGACTCTTGAAAGCTGGATTGGGTGCTGCCGGCGGCGTCATGGCCGACCAGTGGAAGGAATTTATCTATTGCGAATCGATGCCCGCTGACGTCTTAGCCTGCAAGGGCAGCAAGCGCACCGGCGGCCGCAGCTCCAACACACGCGGCGAGGACAACGTCATCTCCAACGGCTCCGTCATCGCCGTCAACGACGGCCAGGGCATGCTCGTGGTGCAAAACGGCAAGATCATCGAGGTCGCGCTGGAGCCTGGCGAGTTTGTCTTTGACACCGGCAGCGAGCCGAGCGTCTTTAGCGGCAATCTGGGCGACTCCATCAAGGAAACGTTCGCCAATATCGGCAGCCGTTTTACCTTTGGCGGCGATGCAGGCAAGGACCAGCGCGTCTACTTTATCAACACCAAGGAGATCATCGGCAACAAGTACGGCACCGCCTCGCCTGTGCCCTTCCGCGTGGTCGATAACAACATTGGCCTGGATGTCGACATCTCCGTTCGCTGCAACGGCGAGTATTCGTACCGCATCACCAACCCGCTGCTGTTCTACACCAACGTGTGCGGCAACGTGACCGATAGCTACACGCGCGATAAGATCGACAGCCAGCTTAAGTCCGAGCTGCTCACCGCTCTGCAGCCCGCCTTTGCCAAGATCTCGGAGATGGGCATCCGCTACAGCGCCATCCCCGGCCACACCACCGAGCTCGCCCGCGCGCTCAACGAGGTCCTCTCGGCCGACTGGCGCGACCTGCGCGGCGTCGAGATCGTGAGCTTTGGCGTCAACTCCATCGCCGCCTCGCAAGAAGACGAGCAGATGATCAAGGACCTGCAGAAGGCCGCGGTCATGCGCGATCCCACCATGGCAGCCGCCAACATCGCCAGCGCCCAGAGCGATGCGATGCGCGCGGCAGCCGCCAACCCCAACGGCGCGATGGCCGGCTTTATGGGCATGGGCATGGCAGGCGGCATGGGCGGCATGAATGCCAGCCAGCTGTTCGCCGCCGGCCAGGCACAGCAGCAGGCCGCCCCGCAGCCGACTCCGGCACCCGCCCCGGCTCCTGCCGCCGCGCCTGCGGCCGGCGCATGGACCTGCAGCTGCGGCGCCACCAACACCGGCAAGTTCTGCTCCGAGTGCGGAAGTCCCGCACCCGCCCCGGCACCGGCAAAGTGGTTCTGCCCCAACTGCGGTAGCGAAAACGGCGGCAAGTTCTGCAGCAACTGCGGAACGCCCCGGCCCTAGCCCCTCTATCTGGTAATTGGCGGGGGATCCGCCACCCCCGCATTTGCTTCTATGGGTTTTCACACAAGAAGGAGGACACCATGAAGACAACGTTCAAAAAGTCCGTACTCGCATTTCTGACATGCGTCCTGGCGCTCGCCTTTGCCCTGACGGGCTGCAGCGGCGGCGGCAAAGACCCCAAGGCCAACTTCGTCGGCAGCTGGCAGTACTCGGGTGGAACCTTGGACGGCGAAGAGCTCACCGATGAGTACATGGATATGCTCAAGGAGTGGGGCCTCAACTGTATCCTGATCCTCGACGAAGACGGCACGGGCGTCCTCGACATGTTCCTTGAGGTCGCCGACCTGAAATGGGAGGCCAAGGACGCCACCACCGTAACGATTACTGCCGAAGATGAGTCGCACGACCTGAAGCTCAAGGACAACAAGCTCGTCCTCGAGGTGGAAGGCGACAAGATTATCTTTACGAAGTCCGACAAGGATCTGTCCGGTACGGTGAAGAAAGATCGCGAGAACGCCGAGAAGGAAGAAGAGATCGATGAGGCCGTCGAAGACGACGACGTCCAGAGCATCGAAATCTCACCCGCCGTCACCGTCGCCGATGACGACCTGTGCACCATCACCATCACCGAGAAGTTCAAGGACGACTGGGGCGACATCGGCTTTGTCGTCAACATCACCAACAAGAGCGACAAGGACCTGACCTTCTACGCTCCTTCCGGCAAGACCAACGTCAACGGCACCATGAAGGAACCCTGGTTCTCGGCTCACCTGATGCCCGGCACCAACGCCACCGAGGAATTCACGTTCTCGAGCGGCGAGCTTGACAGCCTTGACGACCTGGTCAATACGACCATCGGTATCGACGCCTACCTGACCGATTCCTACGAGGACGTCGCCTCCTACAGCGCAACCATCGCGTAACGGCACGTAACATCAGCCGCGGGTTGGCGGACACATCCGCGCACATGTCAGGCGGGGCCGCAGGAGTTGATCCTGCGGCCCCGCCGCTTTATGCCGACAGCACTGCCCATACAAGCAGGCCTCCCGCCGTTTTCTGATGCAAAACGGCGGGAGGCCTATCTTTGGCGTTGGAGCACGGGCGGCGCACCGACTACGGGCGCTCCATATTGGGGACGATGCTGCCTTCGGTCACCGCATGCACGGCAAGGCGCATGATGTTGTCGTAGCCGGTCTTGCTTAGGATCTCCGAGATGCGGCGCTTGATGGTGCCCTCGCTCATAAACAGCTCGGCCGCGATCTCGCGGCGGCTCTTGCCCTCGCAGGCAAGGCGCAAAATCGACAGCTCAACATCGTCGAGTGCCGCCGTGCCCGAAAAAATGCTCTCGGGCGGCTTGGGAAACGTGCAATAGCCCGCCAGCGTGGAGCGCATCACGGCGAACAGCTCGTCGATACCGACGTTCTTGTACACAAAGCTATCGACGCCCGCCTCGCGGGCCTGATCGACAAAGGTGATCTCGGGCATGCCGGTCATGATAATGATGCGACACTCGGGCAGTTGCTCCTTGATGCGCGCCGCCGCCACGATGCCGTTTGAATCGTGTTCGGTGCACACGTCCATCAGTATCATGTCAGGGCGCTCCCTGAGCGCGACACCCAAGGCCTCGGAGGCATCGGCGATGGCTGAAACAACGGTCATATCGGGCTGGTCGCCAACGGAGCGTGCCAGGCTCTCGCGCAGAATGGCCTGGTCTTCGACAATTAACACGCGGATCATGAGCTTCTCCTTTGGACCGTGGCGCTGGAGGCGAGCGGAATGGATACCGTAAGCGTAAAGGGTGGGGCGGCATGGACCTCAAGGCTGCCGCCCAGATTCTGTGCGACATGCCTCATACCAGGGATACCCGTTCCCTCGCGATACGATACGGGGGCTGGGGAGCCGTCGTTAGAAATCGTCATGCGCGCGACGGCTCCAGCATCCGCCCCCTCCTGCCACAGACGCACGTGGACCCGATGCGCCTGCGCATGCTTGGTGGCATTGGTCGAGGCCTCACGGATAATCTGCAAAAATGCGGCGGCGACACGCACGTCCTCAGGCAGCGCACCCTCAACATCGATCTGCACACTCACCAGGCCAAAAGCATGGACGATATCGCCCAGCTGCTCTGCAGGCTCGCTGGCACCGTCACTACGCAAATCGGCGGCGATTGAGCGCAGCAACGGGTCAATCTGCTCGAGTGACTCGTCATCCAGGCGCCCCTCCTCCAAATAGCGATGAAGAATGGACAGGCGCTGCCCGATCACGTCGTGCACGCGGGCACGCATACGTAGGTAGGCCGCATTGTCGGCAACCTTTTTAACTTCTTCGATCTGGGCCTGGAGCTCTTGGCCCGCAAGCTCAAGCAGGTGGTTGGCTTGCGCCAGACGGTCGTAGGCGTGAGCGTATTCCGTCACGTCCAGGCCGACGACGCGCTCGAATGGACGGCCCGAGACCGTAACGGAGTCACGCACGAACAGACGAATCTCGGAAGGAGAGATCTCGACCACGGCGCGATCCCTACCAAAGCGGTCCAGATTAATCCGCACACGGTTCCTACTGCTTTCAGGCATTTGCATGCTAAGTTTGCGCAGGTCGTTCCATGTGCTGCTCATGTCACGCAGATCGGTAGGCATATGAAGTTCCACCAGGTTTTTGCGCATGCAGCGGTTCATGAGAAGCGGACGGCCCCTCGGGTCCAGATACAGGATGCCCACGGGAATCACGTTGATGGTCTCGATCGTCGAGAACATGGTGATATCCTCCTGGCGGTTACGGACGTCCATCAAGAGCGCCGCGATGGAGCGGAACAGGAAGAACGCTCCCTCTGCGATAAGGACAACGGTCCACGCCGAGCCCATGGCAAAAACCACCGGTGGTGTAACGGCGACAACAAGCAACAGTTCGACCAGCATGACGAGGCGACGATAGTGCACCATAAGTACCACGCCATAGGCAAAGATCGCGGCATTCAGCCACAGCACTCCGCCCATTGCCCTGGCGCAAACGTCAAGCGGCGCCATCAGATACGAGCCAGACGACGCGAATAAGATGAGCGCCGAAATCATCAGGTGAAGCACAAGACTCGCCTCGTAGGCGCAAATCACCTTACGGTTATAGGACGAGCGGCGCGATGCGATGAGCGGGACGTGGATCGTCTGCAGACACGCAGTCAGGGCAAAGACAACATCGAGCGCAACGATTTGGGGAAGGATGAGCGAAATCTGCATCGTCACTCACCCGCCCTCGGCATCAAGACGATCATGCGCAGCTGGCCGGGCTCGCCCTCAAGGCGATATGCCACGTTGCGCCCTTGCAAAGCGCTTTCGAGCTCTTGCGCAGCGGGCGTCTGCGAAAGATCTGCATCATCGTTGGAAAAAAGCGTGGCGCGCAGCTCGACACTGCATCGGTCATGGTCGCCCAAGTGATACATAAGCGCCGGATGGTCGGTGGTGTAGGCAAAAAACGCAAAGTCATACACGCAGTCGTACAGGGCGCTTACCGTACTGGCATGCATCGGGCGCCGTATGGCGATAATCGAGGCGCAATCGATATCGATGGTGCGCAGGTCGCTTGCGAGCTCGTTGGCAATGAGCTGGATGCGGTCTCGATCAAAACCGCTCTCCCCGTGCTGTGCCAACGTGAGCGACCCCTTGCGCTTGCAATAGGCGACGAGCATCTTGGCGCGCTGCAGCATGCGGTAACGCTCGTGCGAAGACGCTTCGTCGGTCAACGGCGGCAGCGAGCTCAGCAGGTCGTACATCCCTTCGAGCGCGCGGGCAAGCGCCTGGTCCACGTCTTGGACCAGCAAGGTCTCGGCCTCTTGATCTGCCAAATGCGTCTTAAGGTCGTAGTCGGCGGCGAGCAGCTCGTTTTGACGCTGCAGCTCCATGCGACGATGTGCCAGCTCACGGTTAAGCTCGTTGAGCTCCGACACGTCTTGGGCAAGCAGGGCCGATCCGCCCAGCAGTGGAAAGGCACGGTACATCACATCGGGATCGGACGCCACGGCAAAGGCATGGGCGCGGCCGTGCTCCTGGGTCCGCAACTCCTCGCGCACGCCTACCGGCATTGGCTTTGACACTGGCGTGGCATAGACTTCCTGCAGGTCGCGCGTTAGAACTTTGAGGTCAAGCGGCAAGGTGTCGAAGATGCCGGCGATATCGTGATACGACGGAATGACACCGCAATCGAGACAGATTTCCATCGCCACCACGCACAGGACGCAATAGACGAGCGAAAAGTTGAGCCTCCATGCCCAGGGCACGCGTAACGCATACGAGACGGCAAAGAATGCGCCACCCAGCAGTACGAGCGCCGCCGTGCCCGAGAAACGCTGGATGCGAAAGGACGAGGACCGACCAACCAGGATAAAAAAGGCCACGAAGTCGAAGACCGTCCACACGAGAACGACAAAATAACCCCAGCCGTACGTGTAATCGTTACTCCAGGTGTCGCTTGTACGGTCAAAGCGGAAGACCTGCTGATGAAAATCGTTGGTGAGCACAAATCCGATAAGCAGGATGGCCGCAATCCACAGCGCAGCGCAGTAGCGGCGACCCAGGCGGTGTTGTTCCAGGCCCGCAAGGCGCAGGCCGCAGAGCTGGTAGAGCAGCGGAATGAGCGTCATGGGCACGTAGTACAGGTACCACAGCACGGTGGCATAGAACGGCGTGAACGACTTGTACTTGAGAATGACTTCGATCATCCACAGGGCGCAGATGGTGGCGACGGCAACAAGGCGGCGACGCAACACATAGTCCAAACAGCGCAGATAGACCGATACGCCCCAGATCGAAAATATAATTGCGGCGACAAGCAGCGGGAGAGAGCTCGAGTGGGCGAGCGCATCCACGACCTCTTCGGACACCTCGCTATAGGCGGGCACGGCGTTAGAAAGTTTGGGGTCGAAGGCGAACAGCGCCGGCAAGACCGCCAAAAGCATGAGGAACAGCGCGGTGATGGCACCGGCGATAGCAAAGACGCGATGACGGTACACCTGATGTGTTATGCCAACAAGGAATCGCGGCATGGCGAAGAGCCTGCCGCCCCTGGGATCCGCCACGGGTGCGGATCGGGCGGCCGCGT
>CABQKL010000078.1 GCA_902464645.1 uncultured Collinsella sp. | reverse complement strand
TGGCGTGAATGCGGCTCGCGCAGCGTCAACGGGTCCGCCGTTCGTTAGAACGGCGGAACATACACCACGTTGTCGCGGCGAGGCTTGGCCTTGGGGAGTGCGTCCTCGGCGTAGCCCAGAATGCAGTTGCCCACACCGCGCAAGCTTCCGTCGGCGGGCAGACCCCACTTGGCCAGCAGTTCCAGTCCCTCGGGTGAGTCAAAGACCTCGTGCGCGCGGTGGATCCAACACGAATCGACGCCCAGCGCATAGGCTGCGTTAAGCAGGTTGCCCATGGCGAGCGAGCCGTCTTCCAGGTGCGTGGGCACGCTGCGGTCGACGAGCACTACCACAACAGTCTTGGCCCCGTAGAAGGGATCGCCATCGCTGCCCATAACTTGGGCGTTGAGCTGCGAGAGACGCTCGACGGTCGCGGGATCGGTAACGGCGACAAACGTGACCGGCTGACGTCCCATGCCGCTCGGCGCGTACTGGCCTGCCTCGATAATGCGTGCGAGCTTTTCTGCCTCGACGGGGCGATCGCTGTAGTTGCGGCAGCTACGGCGATGGATGAGCGCTTCGATGGTCTCCATGGGTCCTCCTGACGTTGGTTTCGATGCCTCGTTCTTACCCGCCGAACCAAAACCGTAATCGCGTAGTCGGCCCCAAACAACGCAAGCTACCAAGTGGAAAAGTTGGTTTGCATAAAACTTCAGCCAGAATGTGACAAACCGGTGGGATGGTTAAACGTTTTATCCCGTCTACCCTGCGGTTTTTTACCACTTGCCTAAATGATGCGCGCATAAGCTCTGATAAAGGTTTTACTAAAGGAGCACCAACGTTTATCAACGCGCCATGGTGGCGCCGGGCCAGGAGGTAACATCATGTTCCAGGCTGGAGATGTCGTCGAGACCGACTTCGAAGGATTTCTGAAGCTGCTGCGTTCCAAGACGCGCGCTTTCGTGTCGATCAATGATCACGAGTACTACATCACGCACACCGATGGCTATTGGCGTGTTCAGGATTGCGAGGCCCTCAACGATAAGGGCCACTTTACTGACTGCTCTGAGCTGGTCAACACGGTCTGCGAGGTCGTCGAGCTGCCGTGGATCTGCGGCAAGAGCCTGCACGATAGCTTCTCGGGCGCCACGGTCTACGAGGCCGTTGCTGCCTAACGGCCAACAACTGATATTCTCTCGCAACCGCCGGCGCCGCCCCCGCGCCGGCGGTCTTTTTTGTCGATATGCTTATGTAGAGCCGACCATAAACAACGAGCGTATTGACGATAGTCAAAACTCGGACTAATGTAGAGATATAAATTGGTCAAAACTCGGACTATCGAATGGTGGGAGAGATGAATAGTGCAGTTAGCCTGGTCGATTTCGACCGGATGCTTAACGGGCTTGACCGTATCTATTCGGAGTTCGCGCGTACCTGCGGTCTTTCGGACTGCGCCTACTGGATGCTCGTCGACACGAGTGCAGCGGGCGGAAGCGTTGCCGTGAGTCGGCTGACGAGTGAATGGTTCTACAGCAAACAGACCATCAATTCGGCGATCAAGACGCTTAGGGCGCGAGGGCTTGCGACGTTGGAGTTTGCCGAGGGCAGTCGTAAGAACAAGGTTGTGCGATTGACCGAAGAAGGCGTGCGGTTTGCCAAGCGCTACGCGTTACCGGCGCAAAAAGCCGAGCAACAGGCATTCGAAGCGCTCGAGCCGTGGGAACAGCGCGAGATCATGCGCCTGGTCGGTAAATTCTCCCATGTTCTGAACGAAGAGTGCGAGGCATTTAAACGGCAAGTGGCCGCCGAGAACGAGGCTGACGATAAGGGCGAGGGGGACACATGCGACTCTTAATGAGGTTTATGAGGCCGTACCGCGGTCTGATTGCGGTGACGCTGTTTGCGGTGCTGATAGATAACGTCGGTACGCTGTTGGTTCCCACGATGCTGGCGAACATGGTCAACACCGGTATTACCACGGGCGATGTCGACTATATTTTACGTAACGGCCTGTACATGCTTATCGCGACCGGCATGGCCAGCGGCGGCACGGTGCTGGGCTGCTATCTTTCGGCGCGCCTGGCCGCCAACGTGGCCTGCGATATCCGCAATGCCGTGTACGACAAGTCGCTCGAGCTGTCCGCCAGCGACTTTGAGCGCTTTGGCACGGGTTCGATGATCACACGCTCGCTCAACGACATCAACGTGATTCAGCAAGCTGTCCTTCAGACGATTCAGCTGGTGTTGCCGGTGCCATTCTTGGCCGTGGCAGGCATCATTTTTGCTTGGTTCATCGATCCCGCCATGGGCACGCTGCTGGGCGTGGTGGTTGCGATCGTGCTGGCGGCGGCGGTCTTTACGGTGGCTAACGCCGCGCCGATTTTTATGCGCCTGCAGAGCTTTATCGACCGCATGAACGTGGTGCTGCGCGAGAACATCGTGGGCGTGCGCGTCATCCGCGCATTTAACAAGGAGCGCCACGAGGAGCAGCGCCTGGACGAGGTGTTTAGCGATTACGCGGCCAACGCCATCAAGGTCAACCACCTGTTTGTGGGCCTCGACAGCTCCAGCTTCTTTTTGATGAACATCGCCGAGGTGGCGGTGCTGTGGGTGGGCGGCAACCGCGTGGGCGTCCACGCCATGCAAATCGGCAGCATTTCGGCCGTGTTGGAATACGCGATCCTGATTCTTTTCTTTGTGATGATGGCGCAGATGGTGATTCTGACGCTTCCGCGCGCCGCGGCGTGCCTCAACCGTGCGCAGCAGGTGCTCGAAATCGAGCCGAGCATCGTGGACGGCAAGGCTACGCTGGGCGACGGGGCGCCTGGGTCCGCAGACGGAGCCGACGCGGTCGCCGTGTTCGATCATATGTCGTTTCGTTTTGACGACGCCGACGAGGACACGCTGTGCAATCTGAGCTTTACCTGTCGCCGCGGTCAGACGACCGCGATCGTCGGCTCGACGGGCTCGGGCAAATCGACGGTGGCCAAGCTCCTGCTGCGCTTCCACGATGCCACCAAGGGCGCCATTCGCCTGGACGGCGTTGATCTGCACGACCTTTCGCAAGACGAGATTCGCGGGCGCATTGCCTATGTGCCGCAAAAGGCATGGCTGTTCTCGGGCACCGTAGCAAGCAATCTGCGCTTTGGCAACGAAGACGCGACTGAGGCCGACATGCTTCATGCGCTCCGGGTTGCCCAGAGCACCTTTGTGCTCGATCAGCCGCAGGGGCTCGATACCCCGGTGGCGCAGGGCGGCACGAACTTTTCGGGCGGCCAGCGCCAGCGTCTGGCCATCGCCCGTGCGCTCATGAAGCATGCCGATCTATATATCTTCGATGACAGTTTCTCGGCCCTGGACTTTAAGACCGATGCCGCCCTGCGCCATGCGTTGCAAGACGAGACGCGTGACGCTGCGGTGCTCATCATCGCGCAGCGTATCTCGACCATTCTGCATGCCGACCAGATCGTGGTGCTCAGGGATGGCGAGGTCGTGGGCCTAGGCACGCACGACGAGCTCATGGAAACCTGCGAGGTGTACCGTGCTATCGCGGAATCGCAGATGAAGGGAGGTGAGTAGCATGACCGAGGAGCTCAAGAAGCAGGGCATCGCCGATGGCGCCGCGGATGCAGAGACAGTTGAGGAGACGGGCGCCACGCCCGACCTGGACGAAGCCGCCAAGGCGGCGGAGCGCGAGGCTCGTCGCCAGGCACTCTATGAGGAAAATGAGCGCGCCGAGGACGAGCGCGCCCGCGCCGAGGCGGAGCGCATGCGCGACGTTGACGACGAGGATGAGGACGAGACACCCCGCGACACCTGGGCGACGGTGCGCCGCCTGTGGAGCGAGGCTGCCGGCGACCACTGGCGCTTCTATATCGTGTTCGCGAGCATTGTGTTCTATGCCATCTTTAACACCGCCGCGCCGGCATACAGCGCCCGCGTGATCGATGAGCTGTGGGGCCACATTCAGGTGGCGTTTGCCAACGACACCACCTTCAACATCACCTGGGAGAACTGCGGCAGGACCATCTTCATCTACTTTATGATCTGGACGGCCGCTGCCTCGTTCTACGCACTCCAGAGCTTTTTGATGTCGAGCGTGGCCGAACGCCTCAACCTGCTCCTACGCAACCGCATCGCACAAAAGCTCAACCGTCTGCCGCTCGCCTATTTTGACGCGCATCGTCCCGGCGAGGTCGTTAGCCGCGCGACCAACGACCTGGACAAGATGTCCGAGAGCATGCAGCGCGGCTTGCTGCAGCTTCTGGTGTCGATCAGCACCGTGGTGGGCGCTGTGAGCGTGATGTTCGTGTTTAGCGTGCCACTTACGCTGGTCTTTTTGTTCTTTACGGCGTTGTCGCTGCTGGTGACCAAGGTGGTCTCGCGTCGCACGCATGACGTAACCGGTGAGCGCCAGGAGTGGGTGTCCAAGATTACGAGTGCGGTCGAGGAAGGCTATTCGGGCCGTCTGGTGATTCGCGCGTTTAACCGCGAGCGTCAGAGCTCTGCCGAGGTGCACCAGGCCTCGAGCGAGCTAGCGCGCGTGAGTGCCAAGGCCGACTTTATGATTAACGCCGTCGGCCCCGCGGTGCGCTTTATCGGCCGCCTGGCACAGATCGTGATTGCGATTGTGGGCTGCAGCATGCTGGTTGCCGG
Source organism: uncultured Collinsella sp. (assembly GCA_902464645.1). Lineage (GTDB taxonomy): Bacteria > Actinomycetota > Coriobacteriia > Coriobacteriales > Coriobacteriaceae > Collinsella. The sequence continues at coordinate 4,206 of CABQKL010000078.1, read as the reverse complement.
CCACATGACCGTCGGTGTGTTCCAGGCGTTCTTCCAGTTTATCTACGAGGCATCCGAGCCCATGACGCAGCTGTCGTTTACCTTCAACTCGCTGCAGAGCGCGCTGGCGAGTGCGGAGCGCGTGTTCGACCTGCTCGATGAACCCGAGATGGAGGCGGATCCGCAGCCGGGCGAGGCCGCCAAGCTGCCGGGCCGCGTGGAGGGCCGCGTCGCCTTTGAGCATGTGCGCTTTGGTTATGCGCCCGACAAGCCGCTCATGCGCGATGTGTCGTTTACCGCCGAGCCGGGCCAGAAGATTGCTGTGGTGGGAACCACGGGCGCGGGCAAGACCACGCTCATCAACCTGCTCATGCGCTTCTACGAGATTGACGGCGGGCGTATTACGCTCGACGGAGTAGACACGAGCCGCATGGACCGCGGCGAGCTGCGCCAGCAGTTTGGCATGGTGCTGCAGGACGCCTGGCTGTTCGATGGCACGATTGCCGAAAACATCGCCTACGGCTGCCCTGAGGCGACGCGCGAGGAGGTCGTGGCCGCCGCACGCGCCGCGCAGGTCGACTTCTTTGTGCGCACCATGCCGCAGGGCTACGACACGCGCGTGGCCAACGATGCCGAAAGTATCAGCCAGGGCCAGCGTCAGCTGCTGACCATTGCGCGCGTGCTGCTCAACAACCCGGCGATTCTCATCCTGGACGAGGCGACCTCAAGCGTGGACACGCGCACCGAGCTTGCCATCGGCCGTGCCATGGACGCGCTCATGCATGGGCGCACGAGCTTTGTGATCGCGCATCGCCTGTCGACGATCGTGAATGCCGACCTGATTCTGGTCATGGACCACGGCAACATTATCGAGCAGGGCACGCATAAAGAGCTGCTCGCAGCCGAGGGCGCTTACGCCGACCTTTATCTGAGCCAGTTCGCATAATGTGACAAAGGGACAGTCCCACATGTCACATCACAAATAAGGCGCGCCGGGGGCGAATCCTCTGGCGCGCCTTTGCGTTGGCGTCAATGTTGTCGGCGGTCGTCCGCCTCTAGCGTTCGTCCACGAGCTTGGCGACGAGGGCTTTGAGCTCGGCCACCTCTCGCTCGAGTTCCTTGACGCGGCGGGCGTTTTCGGTGATGCCTTGACGGTTGAGCGCGGACTGCTCGGCGGCGTCGTCGGGCATGTACTCGCGGTGCTGCTTGGCGTCGAAGCTCTCCTCGAACACGCGGCAGCCGTTGCGCTTGATGATGCGTCCCGGCACGCCCACGACGGTGCAGTTGTCGGGCACGTCCTTGACGACAACCGAGTTGCCGCCGATCTTGACGTTGTTGCCGATGCGAATGTTGCCGAGCACCTTGGCGCCCGTGCCCACGGTGACGTTGTTGCCCAGGGTGGGGTGGCGCTTGCCGGTCTCGTTGCCGGTGCCGCCGAGCGTAACGCCCTGGTAGAGCACGCAGTTGTCGCCCACGACGGTGGTTTCGCCGATGACGACGCCCATGGCGTGGTCGATAAAGAAATGCTTGCCGATTTGTGCGGCGGGATGAATCTCGACGCCGGTGATGTGGCGGGTGATTTGCGAGAGCACACGGGCGAGCGAGCGATGACCGTGCTCCCAGAGCCAGTGCTCGGGCACGTGGTTCCACTTGGCGTGCAGGCCAGGATAGGAAAGGAAGATGACCAGACCGCTTTGTGCGGCGGGGTCCTGCGCCTGGACGGTCTTGATGTCCTCGTGAATGGTATTGATAAAGCTCACCGGCCGCCCTCCCTTAGCGCCATGGCAATGCGATTCAATAAAGTATAGCGATTCGCTAGGGATTAGGAAGAACAATCTTGGCGGCTTTGCGCGACAGGTGTCAGTTATGCAAACTTGCTGGTAATGAAGTAAGACTTTTGAGGGGTTTGGCCCGTGCTCGCGCCGCAACCGTATACTGGTCAACTTGGACGTGTCCGCGCCCACAACTGAGAGGTTTTACTTCATGGGTTTCATCAATTTTATCGCCGAGCTGCTTAAGGATCCGCGCACCGCGATCGCCAGCTGGATCGCCGCCGGCCCGCTTATGGCCTACGGCTGCGTTTTCCTGATCATCTTTATCGAGACGGGTGTGGTGTTCTTCCCGTTCCTTCCCGGCGATTCGCTGCTGTTTGCCTCGGGCTTCTTTGCCCACAACGGCGGCTTTAACATCGTGGCGCTTCTGGCCACCGCATGGGCCGCAGCCATCCTGGGCGATCAGTGCAACTTTATGATCGGCCACTTCTTTGGCCGCAAGATCATCGCCTCGGGCAAGGTAAAGGCCATGACGCCCGAGCGCATCAAAAAGTCCGAGGACTTCTTGGATAAGTGGGGCCACCTGGCCATCTTCCTGGGCCGCTTCTTTCCGTTTATCCGCACCTTTGTGCCCTTTATCGCCGGCATGGGCGGCATGCACTGGCGCAACTTCGTTGTCTTTAACGTGCTGGGCGGCATTACCTGGTCGACGGTCTTTACGCTGCTGGGCTACTTCTTTGGCGGCATTCCCTTTGTGCAGGAGCACTTTGAGCTGCTGATTATCGGCATTGTCGCCGTGTCGATCATCCCGACCGTGGTCGGCTTGGTTAAGGCTAAGCTGGGCAAAAAGAACGCATAGCTCGAGCCGGCGCACAAATCGTGTCGTTGAGGCCCGTCACCGTTTACGGTGGCGGGCCTCTTTAGTTTCGGTCAAATGAAAATACTTTAGTTAGTCAAAGAAAAACGTTTTATCCGACGCGCGTGCGGAGTACAATCTCGTGCATGCGAATCGACGTGCCATTGGCTTTGATGCCGTTCGCGTGTCCCGTCCGGCTCTACGCTCCGGGCGTGCGACGTTGCGACGCGGTCGGCCTCGGTCCTTGCGTGCGAGTTCGCGAGTATGCAACTGTGTATGTAAGGAGCGACATATGACTGTCGAGAAGAAGGATATCGATTGGGGTAGCCTCGGCTTTGGCTACATGAAGACCGATTACAGCTACGAGGCTCATTGGAAGGACGGCGAGTGGGACGAGGGCGGCCTGACCACCGACCACACCTTGCATGTCTCCGAGTGCGGCGGCATCTTCCATTATTGCCAGGAGGTCTTTGAGGGCCTGAAGGCCTACACCGCCGAGGACGGCAGCATCGTCTGCTTCCGTCCCGACATGAACGCCGAGCGCATGTATAACTCTGCCCAGCGCCTCGAGATGCCCCCGTTCCCCAAGGACAAGTTCGTTGAGGCCGTCAAGCAGGTCGTTTCTGCCAACGCCGCCTGGGTTCCGCCCTTTGGCTCCGGCGCGACCCTGTACGTGCGTCCGTTTATGATCGGCTCCGGTGACGTGATTGGCGTGGCTCCCGCTCCTGAGTACACGTTCCGTATTCTCGTGACCCCGGTCGGTCCGTACTTTAAGGGTGGTCTCAAGCCCGTCAAGCTGCGCGTTTCCGAGTACGACCGCGCTGCACCGCACGGCACCGGTAACATCAAGGCCGGCCTGAACTACGCCATGTCCCTTAAGCCCACGATGGAGGCTCACCGCGAGGGCTATGCCGAGAACTTGTATCTCGACTCCGAGTCCCGCACCTATGTCGAGGAGACCGGTGGCGCGAACGTTCTGTTCGTGAAGGAGGACGGCACGCTCGTCGTTCCGCAGTCGCACACCGATTCCATCCTGCCCTCCATCACCCGTCGCTCGCTCGTTCAGGTCGCTCAGGACCTGGGCATGACCGTTGACCAGCGCCCCGTCGAGTGGGCCGAGGTCAAGGCCGGCACCTTTGTGGAGTGCGGTCTGTGCGGCACCGCTGCCGTCATCTCCCCGGTGGGCGAGATCGACAACAAGGTCTATGGCGCCGACGAGACCGTGACCTTCCCGGCTGGCTGCACCGAGATCGGCCCCGTGATGAAGAAGCTTCGCGAGACCCTGACTGGTATTCAGTCCGGTGCTGTCGAGGATAAGCACAACTGGGTTTACACCGTCGCATAAGCTGCCTTACAGCTCTTGGCGAGCACGTCCGGGCAGAGAGCAAGTTCCCTCCCAGCGCGTCCTCGGACATGCAAGAAGTCCTCGCTGCGCACTTCGTGCGGCGAGGGCTTCTTGCGTCCTGCGGAGTGCGCTGGGAGGGAACTTGCTCTCTGCCCTGCGGCTCGGCGCTGTCGCGACAGGGGATTACTTGGCTGAATTGAATATGGTGCGCGGCCTTTTAGGCCGCGCTTTTTGTTCAAGACTTTAGTCTGCTG
>CABQKL010000077.1 GCA_902464645.1 uncultured Collinsella sp. | reverse complement strand
GGGCCGTCAGGCAAACCAGGCGGTAAGCCCGGTTTTCATGAGCGTTCTTAAAACGGTTTGCATCATCGCGGCTGTCTTCATGACGATCGGTGTCGCCCGCGTGGCACTTGCCGGTGTCACGGCCCAGGTGCTCAACGGCAACGCAGAGCTTGCCAGCACGCTCGAGAAGGCGACCGACGAGAGTTCTAACCTTGAGGTCATGCATTCGGTCTATGGTGCCGACACACGTATTCGCGATCTTGCGGGCGCCTATGGCATGGTGGAGCCCAGCGAGAGCGTTACGCTTGACTTTTCGCAGGATGCAGCCGCGGGCGCTAGCTCGACTGCGGCCGCTCAGTAAATAAGACGGTAGCTGAGTATGACAAATGACTATCGCCGCGGTTCCGACGGGGACCACGGGTCTGGACGTCCCTCCTCGCGGGGACGTTCTGGTTATCAAGGAACGGGTCGGCCATCTTACAACGCGGGGCCGTCCTATGGCAACGACCCTGCGTCGCGTCTTCGTGGCTCGGGCGGACCTCGGGTACGCAATACGGGCGCGCGCAAGGGGTCGTCGTCTGAATGGGTTACGGGAGCGCCGCTGCCTCGCCGCGATGTCGTTATGGGCTGTATCGGGGTTGGCCTTGCCGCGGGCGTCTTCCGTCTTGCCGAATACCAGATCGTGAATGCTGACAAGCTGCGCGAGCGTGCGGACGCGCGTCGTCTGCTTTCACAGACGCTCTATGCCAAACGTGGCACTATCTACGACCGCAACGGCAACGTGCTGACGTCGTCAGTCGAATGCCGCAATGTCGCTGTGAACCCTCAGCTTGTCGAGGACGTCGACAAGACGGTCTCGGCGCTGGTCAAGGCTACCGGTATTGATAAAAAGACCTGCCGCAAGCTGGTGCTGTCTGATGGTTCCTGGGTGTATATCAAGCGCCAGGTCGACGAGGATGACGCTGCCGCCCTGGAAAAGAAGAATCTACCCGGCGTGCTCTTTGAGCAGGCGATGAAGCGGGTTTACCCGTATGGAAACCTGGCTTCTCAGCTGCTGGGCGTCGTGAACGTGGACAACGCTGGCCTGACGGGACTCGAAAAACAATACGATGAGCTTCTGACCGGAACGAATGGCTCTCTTGTGCGCGAGCGCGCAAGAGATGGCGGCTACATCGCGGGCGGTGCCTATAAAAAGGTTGCCGCGATCGATGGCGTGGATATCGTGACGACGATCGACGTCAACATTCAGCGCGCCGCGGAAGATGCCTTGGCCGAGGCGGTCGAGAAGACGAAGGCCAAAAACGGGTCGGCCCTGGTGACCGACCCGACGACTGGAGAGATCCTGGCCGCCTGCTCGTATCCGACCTACGACCAGACCAATTTGGAAAACGCCAAGACCGAGGACATGAACCTTCGTCTGGTGACGGATGCCTACGAGCCCGGCTCGGTCTTTAAGACGCTGGTTGCGGGCGCCGGATTTGATTTGGGCGTTGTGCGCCCGAGCACATCGTTTGAGGTTCCCGCGAGTATCAAGGTGGGCGACGATACCGTTACCGATGCCGACAAGCGTGACTACACCATGACAATGGACGTACGCGAGATGATGCGCCGTTCGTCCAATGTCGGTTTTGTCCTGGTGGGGCGCAAGATCGGTGCCGATGATTTTGCCACCTATGTGGACAAGTGGGGTATCGGTCATAGCTCCGGTGTCGATTTTCCGGGTGAGAGTCTGGGCATCGTCAAGGAGCGCGACCAGTACGATGGTGCCACCTTGGGTGCTATGAGCTTTGGCCAGGCGCTGTCCGTCTCGCCGATTGAGGTCGCACGTGCCGTGGGCGGCATCGCGAACGGCGGCGTGATGATGACTCCGCACTTCTATAAGTCGAGCAAGGGCGATGAAAAGGATTGGGGCGAGGGGGATCGCGCGATTTCCGAGGAGGCCGCCTCGCAGGTGACATCGTGTATGCAGACGGTCGTTGCCGAGGGAACGGGTGTTGGCGGCGCGGTGGACGGCTACGACGTGGCGGGCAAGACCGGTACGGCCGAGCGCGCCGATGAGAACGGCGGCTACCTCAAAGAGAACTACATGTCGTCTTTTATGGGGTTTGCCCCGGCGCAGTCGCCCAAGGTCCTGTGCTATATCACCCTTGACGGAACCCCGTCAGGCTCCGATGCCGCCGCAGTGCCGTTCCAGTCCATTATGGCCAGTGCGCTTGACGTGTTGGGTGTCCCGCGCACCAAGTAGGGGGTTACTATCTATGAAATGGCCAGTCGGTTAATCCGGGTTGTTCACACGCCCTGCACCACGCGTAGGCGGCGCTGGGATACAATACGCCGATAGCATTATTAGGTTTACAGGGGAGCTGCAATGATAGAGATCGCCGTCAACAACCTCGCGGCCGCAACAGGGGCCCGAACCGTGACGGGAGAAGCCGATCGGGTATGCCGCGGTTGCGTTATCGACTCGCGCCAGGTTGAGGAGGGCACGATATTCGTCGCCTTCCCGGGTGAAAAGGTCGACGGCAACGACTTTGCTTCCCGTGCCATCGAGTCGGGTGCCGGCGCCGTAGTGATGACGCGCGAGCCCGATGCCGAGCTGCTTTCGCTGGCCCATGAGAAGGGCTGCGCCATCCTGCATACCGATGACCCCGAGGAGTTTTTGCTGCGCCTGGCTCACGCTTATCGTTTGGAGCTTGGCTGCCTGGTAATTGGCATTACCGGCTCTATCGGCAAGACGACGACCAAGGACGTGCTCGCCGCGGTGCTCGCCAAGCGCTATCGCGTTTGGGCAACCAAGGGTAACTACAACAACCTGATCGGTATGCCGCTCACGGTGCTGGCGGCCCCTGCCGACACCGAGGTTCTGGTGCTCGAGATGGGCATGAACCATTTCCACGAGATTGAGCGCATGTCTCAGTCCGCCAATCCCAACCTTGCCATTGTGACCAAGATCGGCACCTCCCATATCGGTATTCTGGGCAGTCGCGAGAATATCGCTCGTGCCAAATCCGAGATTGTTGGCGGCATGTGCGCCGCCGGAGACCTTCTCCCGTTGCTGGTTTTGGGTGGTGAGGACGACTTTACCCCGTTCATCCGCGACACCTTTGCCGCGCCTGCGGGCGTCGACGTGATGCTTGCGGGCGTCTCGGACGACGATGAGGTCCGTGCGTGCGACATTCGCATTGATGACGAGGGACGCCCGGTCTTTACGCTCGATTTTGGCTTGGGCGAGACTATCGATACACTGCTTGCCATTCCCGGCGCGCAGTCCGTTCCCAATGCCGTCAAGGCCGCAGCGGTTGCCTATCGCCTTGGCGTGACGCCCGAGCAGATCGATGCCGCCTTTAGGGGTCTTACGATTACCGGGCATCGTCAGGAAATCAAGCGCGCCAAGAGCGGCGCCCGCGTCATCGACGACTCATATAACGCCAGTGCCGAATCGATGGCAGCCGGCCTCGACCTGCTGTGTTCGCTTTCGTGCACGGGTTCGCGCATGGCGGTTCTGGGCGAGATGGGCGAGATGGGCGACGAGGCTCCTCGCATGCATGAGCTGGTGGGCGCCTATGCGGCGGCCAAGAAGCTCGATATGCTCGCATGTGTCGGCGGTGAGCTTGCCCAGCGTATGGCCGAGGCCGCGCGCATGATGGGTATGGATGAGGACCGCATTCAGGTGTTCTCCGACTATCAGCAGGTGCTCGACCGTATGGGCGGCGCTCTTGAGCAGCATGATGTCGTGCTGGTCAAGGGCTCACGCTTCGTTGAGCTCGATCGCTTTGTGGAAGGTGTGTGCTAGTCCATGTTCGGCAATCCTTCGTATCCTACGTACCAGGCATTTTTGGGATTGGGCATCGCCGCCGTCATCGCGATGCTGCTTATGCCGTGGTGGATTAAGCTCCTGAAGGTCGAGGGCATCGGCCAGCAGGTTCGCGCCGATGGCCCCAAGCGTCACCTGATTAAGCAGGGCACGCCCACCATGGGTGGCGTCATCATTCTGGTTGCCGTTTCGCTGACCTGCCTTTTGATGGGAAAGCTCACCACCGAGCTCGTGCTTGTGCTGCTCGCCACGCTGGCAACCGGCGTTCTTGGCCTCATCGACGACCTGACTTCTGTCACGCACGGCCGCTCGCTCGGCCTGACGCCTCACGCCAAGATGATTGGCCTTACCCTCATCTGCGTTACCTTTACCGTGCTTGCTGTCAACTGGTGCGGCGTCGCCCCCGAGATTCGTTTCCCCGGTGGCCTGACGATCGACCTTGGTGTGCTCTCGACCACCATTTGCGGCCTCTCTTTTCCGTGGCTCTACCTTGTCTTTTGCTGGCTGATGATCGCGGGCCTTTCCAACGCCGTAAACCTCACCGACGGCTTGGACGGTCTTGCCGGCGGCACCTCCATGATCGCCATGCTGGCCATGGCTGCCATGGCGTTTTTGCACGGCGATGTGAACCTGTCCATCTTCTGCACGGCGTGCGCCGGCGCCTGCCTGGGCTTTTTGTGGTTCAACTGCTATCCGGCGAGCATCTTTATGGGCGATACCGGCTCGCTTGCCCTGGGTGCCGCTTTTGCCTGCACCTCCATCATGACCAACACCGAAGTCGTTTCCCTCATCATCGGCGGTCTGTTTATCGTCGAGACCCTGTCGGTCATGATCCAGGTTGTCTATTTCCACTTTACGCACAAGCGCGTCTTCCTTATGGCGCCCATTCATCATCATTTTGAAAAGAAGGGCTGGGCCGAGACCAAGGTCGTCATCCGTTTTTGGATTGTCGCCGCGGCCTTCGGAGCCCTGGGCCTCGCGTTGTTCTTCCAGTTGGGATAGTGGTCTTTCATGCCTCTTGCTGATGTCTTTAGCCTGCTCGTTTTGGGCCAGGGTAAGTCCGGTCTTGATGTCGCTCGCTGGGCGCTTGCACATCCCGAGCGTGTGAGTGCCGTTACCGTTTACGGTGGCGGCACGTCCGAGCCCAACGATGCCACGCGCTCGCTCGAGGCGCACGGGGCATCGTTTGTCTACGGAACCGAGCAGGTCGAGGGCGCGTTTGATGTATGCGTGACGTGTCCGGGCATCTCGGAGTTCTCGGCATTCTTTAAGGCTGGCCGTGATCACGCTGCCCAGATTATGGGTGAGCCCGAGTTTGCCTACCGTCTGTCTCCCCAAAATTGGATTGCCATTACGGGCACCAACGGCAAGACGACAACCACGTCACTGACCGATTACCTGCTTAAGGCAGCGGGCGAGGCGAGCGTTGCTGTCGGCAACATTGGCGAGCCTCCGGTGAACGAGATCGATGGCCGTGCGCATAACGAGTGGTTTGTGGCGGAGCTTTCGAGCTATCAGATCGCAACGACCCAGGAGCTTCACCCCCGTGTGGCGGTGCTGCTCAACATTACCCCCGACCATCTGGGCTGGCATAAGAGCCATAAGAACTATGCGCTCGCCAAGATTAAGCTCTTCGAGAATATGGTCGACGATGACCTGGTGATTGTTGACGTCGAGGATGCCGGTATCCACGAGTTCGATGAGTACATCTATGTTCCGGGCCGTCGCATCTGCAAGGTTGCTTTTGACGAGCCTGCGGGCGAGGACGCCGCATTTGTGCGCGATGGCAAGATGGTCGTTCGCCTGAAGGGCGTCGAGACCCCGCTCGTCGATACGTCCGAGCTTAAGATTTCGGGCCATCACAATGTAATCAATGCCCTGTGTGCTGCCACGGCGGCCCTGACGGTCGGCGCCGATGTTGAAGGTGTGTGTCGCGGCCTGGTCTCGTTCCAGCCGCTGGAGCACCGCGTTGAGCCTTGTGGCGAGATCGATGGCGTGCGCTATGTTAACGATTCCAAGGCAACGAACACCGATGCGGTCGAAAAGGCCCTGACGGCGTTTCCCGATGACGATGTGATCTTGCTGCTCGGCGGTCACGATAAGGGCACGCCGCTCGAGTCCTTTGCCCGCGTTGTGATGGATAACGTTCGCTCGGTGGTCTGCTTTGGCGACGCGCGCGAGCGCTTTACCGCCGCTATGGACGAGGCGGATGTCGACGGTGATGTCGATATCGCCCAGGCCGACGACCTGCGCGATGCCGTGGACGTTGCCCGTTCGCTCTCGAGCCGCGGCGATGTGATCTTACTGTCGCCCGCCTGCTCTTCGTTCGATGAGTTCTCGGGCTACGAGGAGCGCGGTCGCGTGTTTAAGGACTATGTGGCCCAGCTTGCCGCTGCGTCCAATACGCAAATGGAATAGGGGTTGCCGGTGAGAGAGGAGAGCCCCCGACAGAATATGAGGAGGCCCGACTCGGACCGTGCTTCCTCGCAGTGCATCACGCCGCGCGCCGGTCGTCGCACGCAGGGCATCGGCGAACGTTATATCGCCGGCGTCCCCGCACGTATCATGCGACCCCGCCTGGTCTTTTTGACCTGCCTGTTCTCGCTGGTCTGTTTTGGCCTGCTTATGGTGTACTCGGCTTCTTCAGTCGAGGCGCTTCACGAGAACGACTCCGCGACCTACTTTTTGTTCCGGCAGTTTATGTTCACTGTCGTCGGTGTTGCTGCCCTCGAGTTCATCGCGCGCGTTGCACCCGATAGCTGGTTTGGCGAAGGGGCGCTTAAACTTGCCCTTATCGCTATGATGATCTTGCTGCTTGCGGTGTTCCTCTTTGGTAGCGGCAGCCGTGGCGCTACGCGTTGGCTGAGCATTGCCGGCATTCAGTTTCAGCCATCGGAGTTTCTCAAGCCGTTTGCCATTGCCTATTCTGCCATCATGCTCGATCGCGTGTTTTCGCCCGGCGGTAACATCAATGAGTTCCTTAAGGGCATGGGCTTATATTTGGGCATATCGCTCGTCTTGATTTTTATTCAGCCCGACTTTGGCACCATCCTGATTATTCTGTTGACGATCATGTGCATGGCGCTCTTTGCCGGCCTTGACCCAAAATACATTATCGGTGCGATTCTTGCTGGCGCCGTCATCATCGTGATCGCTCTTGTCGTCGAGCCGTTCCGTATGGTGCGCATTCAGGTTCTCTTGAACCCTTGGGCAGATGAATATGGAGACGGGTATCAGGCAACGCTCGCCATTATGGCGTTTGCTTCGGGCGGACTGTTCGGCCGCGGTATCGGCAACTCAACCATGAAGTACTCGTATTTGCCCGAGGCTCACAACGACTACATCCTGGCCATCATTGGCGAGGAGGTTGGCTTTTTGGGGACGCTGCTGTTTTTCTTGGTGTTTGCGATGCTGATCTACTCGGCGTTTCGAATTGCCGAGCAGGCCGCCGATCGTCGCGGGGCGCTCATGGCTTCGGGCTCTGCGGTTATCCTCGCGGTGCAGTTTTTGATCAACGCGCTGGGTATTCTCAACGTGTTTCCTATGACGGGTAAGCCGCTGCCGTTTATCAGCTATGGCGGCTCGTCGATTATCGTGTCGCTCATGCTCGCCGGGCTTATTTTGCGCGTGTCGCACGAGAGCGCTCGACGCGATGAATACGATCGTCGTCGCGATAGCTTTGCCGTTATGGACGAGAGCACTGCCGGTGTTCCCCATACGCGTGGGGAGCGCTCGTCGCGTGGCGGTTTTACCGTCTTGAACGGTTTTGCTTCGGAGTCGGATGCTCGTCCGCGCTCGGTGCCGCAGAGTCGCCCGCAACGACCGACGCCGCGCAATACGGGTGGCGGATATAATCGGATCGACTTGAATTCGGACCCGTCGGCGCGCTTGCGCACCGACGACCAGGGGCCGCGCGTACGAAGGGACTACCATGACCGATAAGATGACCGTTGCTATCGCAGCCGGCGGCACGGCGGGACATATCAACCCCGCACTTGCCTTGGCCGAGGAGCTACGTGACCGTGGCCACCACGTTGTGTTTGTGGGTCAGTCGCATAAGCTCGAGGGTCGTCTGGTTCCCGAGGCAGGGTTCGATTTTGTGCCGATTACGGTTACGGGCTTCGACCGCTCTCGCCCTTGGACGGCATTGAGCTCGCTGTGGCGTGTCTATAAGGCGAAGCGCGCGCTCGGCAGCCATTTTTCTAAAGCCTGCAAGCCCGATGTCGCTATAGGTTTTGGCGCCTATGTCGAGGTCCCGCTTCTGGGCTGGTGCAAAGACGCGGGCATTCCGTATCTGCTGCATGAACAGAACTCCGTTCCGGGCCTTGCTAACAAGATGATGAGTTCGCATGCCGCCCGCGTTTGCATCTCGGTGCCGGCAGCACGTTCCGTGTTTGAGCGTGAGGGCGATCCTGACCATGTGCTCATGACCGGCAACCCCGTGCGCCGTTCTGTGATCGAGGGGGATCGGGTTCGCGGTCGCAGGGCTCTCGACGTGCCTGAGGACGCCACACTCCTGCTGGTTTTTGGCGGCTCACTTGGTGCTCAACATCTTAATGAGCGCGTGGCTTCGCTTAAAAACGAGTTGCTCTCGCGCGATAATCTCTATGTTTTGCATTCGACGGGCGCCGATGGCTTCGAGGACACCGAGCGTGCTCTTGCCCTGATGCCCGAGGAGGCGAAGCGGTATCGCGTCCAGCCCTACATCGACAATATGGGCGATATGCTGGCCGCGGCCGATTTGGTCCTCTCGCGCTCGGGCGCTTCGAGCGTTGCCGAGATCGCGGCCCTTGCCACACCTTCGGTACTGGTGCCGTATCCGCATGCGACAGCCGATCATCAGACCACCAATGCCCGCTATCTGGTCGATGCCGGTGCTGGCGTGCTCTGCGCCGATGCCGATATCGACACCCGGGCGTTTGCCGATGAGCTGCTGCATCTTATCGATGATGCGCAGGCGCGCGATGCCATGCGTCAGGCGGCTCGCGGTTTGGCCCAGGACCGCGCTGCCGTCCTTTTGGCAGACGCGGTAGAAGGATTGCGTTAGTTAGACGGGATATCGCGGGTCGCCCTCGCGCGGATGCGGTAGGTGCGGTACAGTAGACGGGTTACAGGCAGTGTTTACGCAAGGAGTAC
>CABQKL010000076.1 GCA_902464645.1 uncultured Collinsella sp. | reverse complement strand
GAGCGGACGGTATCCTCGACGCGGACGTAGACACCGGGGTTGCCGGTGAACTTCTCGGCAACGTGGAAAGACTGCGAGAGGAACTGCTGGATCTTACGAGCACGGTTAACCGTAAGGCGCTGCTCCTCGGACAGCTCGTCCATACCCAGAATGGCGATGATGTCTTGAAGGTCGGAGTACTCCTGCAGGAGCTCCTGGACCTTGACGGCGACACGGTAATGCTCCTCGCCGACGATCGAGGGATCGAGAGCGTCGGAGGAAGATGCGAGCGGGTCGATAGCCGGGAACAGGCCGAGCGACGAAATGCTACGCGAAAGAACCGTGGTGGCGTCGAGGTGCGTGAACGTCGTGGCAGGCGCCGGGTCGGTCAGGTCGTCTGCGGGGACGTAGACAGCCTGGACGGAGGTAATGGAGCCCGTTTTGGTCGAGGTAATGCGCTCCTGGAGGTCGCCCATCTCGGTTGCCAGCGTGGGCTGGTAACCAACGGCGGACGGCATACGGCCCAGCAGTGCGGAAACCTCGGAACCTGCCTGGGAGAAGCGGAAAATGTTGTCGATGAACAGCAGAACGTCCTGGCCGCGATCGCGGAAGTACTCAGCGGTGGTAAGGCCGGCCAGACCGATGCGCAGGCGCGCTCCGGGCGGCTCGTTCATCTGACCATAGACCAAGCAGGTCTTGTCGATAACGCCAGACTCGCTCATCTCGAGATAAAGGTCGGTACCCTCACGGGTGCGCTCGCCGACACCGGTGAACACCGAGGTGCCGCCGTGCTCCTGGGCGAGGTTGTTGATGAGCTCCTGAATCAGAACGGTCTTGCCGACGCCGGCGCCGCCGAACAGACCCGTCTTGCCGCCACGGATGTAGGGCTCGAGCAGGTCGACGGCCTTGATGCCGGTCTCGAAGATCTCGGTCTTGGTGGTGAGCTCGTCGAAACGGGGCGCTGCATGGTGGATGGGGTAGAACTCCTCCACCTCGGGCATGGGCTTGCCATCGACGGGCTTGCCCATAACGTTCCAAATACGGCCGAGTGTCTTGGGGCCAACGGGCATCTTCATGGGCTCACCGGTATCGGTGGCGATGAGGCCGCGCTGCAGGCCGTCGGTCGAGGACATGGCGACCGTGCGGACGACGCTGCCCGGAAGCTGGCTCTCGACCTCTAGGATCGTGCTCAGATGACCGATCGGGGTCTCGGCCTCGACCGTGAGCGCGTTGTAGATCGGGGGCACCGCGCCGTCAAACTTGACGTCGACGACAGGGCCGATGATTCGCACGATGCGACCATCACCGGCAGTCGTCTTCTTGGTGGCTTCCTCGACCGCAAGCTTTACGGTGTTATTAGCCATTACTGTTCCTCCAATGCTGAGGCTCCGCCGACGATCTCGTTAATCTCGGTCGTGATCGAAGCCTGGCGCACGCGACTATACGTGCGGGTAAGGGTCGAGATGATCGCGGTGGCGTTTTCCGTCGCGGAGTGCATGGCCTTGCGGCGTGCACCCTGCTCAGCAGCCGCCGAATCGATCAGGGCCTGGTAGATGACCGTCAGGATATACGACGGTACAAGCTTGCCGAGAACATGCTCGGGAGAGGGCACGAACTCGAACGTGGACGAGATGCGCTTAGGGGCGTCGGTCTCGTTCTTACGCGGACCGTGGGCCATAGCGATCATCTCGGGATCGAGCGGCAGCAAGTGCTCGACGCGAAGCTCCTGATCCACGCGGTTCTTGGCGTGGTGGTAGACAAGCTCGACGCGGTCAAGCTCGCCGGCACGATACGCATCGCAGATATGAGAGGAAATCATGCGAGCCTGATTAAAATCGGGCTCGGAGGAATTGCCCTCAAAGTGCATGACGACGTTTGCGCGGTCGCGGAAATACGTGGCCGGCTTACGTCCACACGCAATGATCTCGCACTCGATGCCATCGTTCGCCCAAGAAGCGGCGAGCTTTTCGGCCGTGCGCTCCACCGTCGTATTGAAACCGCCGGCAAGGCCGCGGTCCGAGGCAATAACGACAATCAGGCCATGCTTGACGCTCTCATGCTTCTGTAGCATGGGATCGGTGCCCGAGCAGGAGGCGTCGCCGGCGACCGTCAACATGACGTCGGTCAGCGCCTCCTTATAGGGCTCGGCCTGCTTGGAGCGATCGAGGGCACGACGGATCTTGGCCGTAGAGACCATCTCCATCGTGCGCGTGATCTGCTTGGTCGTGGTAACCGAGGAGATTCGCTTCTTAATGTCGCGAAGGTTGGCCATAGGGCTTAGTTCTCCTCTGATCCAGTCGTATCGGCATGGTGCTTGGCCATGAACTGCTGCTTGAAGTCACCGATAACGCGCAGGAGTTCAGCCTTGGTGTCATCGTCGATCTTCTTGGCGCGAACCTTATCGAGCAGCGAGCCAAAGCCGTTGTCCAGGTACTCGATAAGCTCAGCGCGGAAAGGCAGCACGTCGGCAATCTCCAGGTCGTCCAGGAAGCCCTCGTTGCCTGCAAACAGAACTGCAATCTGCTCGCCAACCTCAAACGGCTTGTAGCGCGGCTGCTTAAGGAGCTCAGTCATGCGAGCGCCGTGGGTAAGCTGCTTTTGCGTGGCCTCGTCGAGGTCGGAGCCGAACTGCGTAAAGCCGGCGAGCTCCTGGTACGAAGCGAGGTCAAGACGAAGATTGCCGGCAACCTGCTTCATGGCCTTGGTCTGTGCGTCGCCACCGACGCGGGACACGGAGATACCCACGTCGACTGCCGGGCGCTGGCCCTGGAAGAAGAGCTCGGACTGCAGGTAGATCTGACCATCGGTAATGGAAATGACGTTGGTCGGAATGTAGGCCGAGACGTCGCCGTCCTGGGTCTCGATGATCGGCAGAGCCGTCATGGAGCCGTAACCGTTCTTCTTGGACATCTTGACGGCACGCTCGAGCAGACGAGAGTGCAGGTAGAAGATGTCGCCAGGATAGGCCTCGCGTCCGGGCGGACGATGCAGCGTCAGCGACATCTGACGGTAGGCCACAGCCTGCTTGGACAGGTCGTCGTAGATGACGAGCACGTGGCCGCCGGGGTTGGTCTCGCTGGCGGGCTTGCCGTCCTCGCCGTTGTACATGAAGAACTCGCCGATAGCGGCACCGGCCATAGGCGCGATGTACTGCATAGGGGCGGAATCGGCAGCGGTGGCCGAAACGATAATGGTGTAGTCGAGCGCACCGTGCTGAGCGAGGGTCTCGCGGATGTTGGCAACCGTGGAGGCCTTCTGGCCGATGGCGACATAGATGCAGACCATGCCCTTGCCACGCTGGTTGAGGATGGCGTCGATGGCGATAGCGGTCTTGCCGGTCTTACGGTCGCCGATGATAAGCTCACGCTGGCCGCGACCGATAGGCACCATGGAGTCGATAGCCAACAGGCCAGTCTGAACCGGCTCGCACACCGGGGTACGGTCGATGACGCCGGGGGCCTTGAACTCGATAGGGCGGCGGTGCGTGGCGACAATGTCACCCAAACCGTCGATAGGCTGGCCGAGCGGATTGACGACGCGGCCGAGCATGGCACGGCTCACGGGGATATCCATAATGCGGCCAGTGGTGCGGCACTCGTCGCCTTCCTTGATGGAGTCGACGGCACCAAACAGAACGGCGCCGACCTCGTCACGGTCAAGGTTCTGGGCAAGGCCGAAGACGGTCTCACCGGTATCGGAGCTCTTGAACTCCAGAAGCTCGCCTGCCATGGCGCTCTTGAGGCCGGTGACGCGCGCGATGCCGTCGCCTACCTCGTCGACCGTTGAAACCTCATGCGTATCGACCGTCGCGGAGAGGTTCGTGAGCTGCTCCTGCAGTTTCTTGGCGATATCCTGGGCATTGAGGGTTTCGGACATTAGGCTTCACCTCCGTACGAATTAGCAGAGTTTGCGAGGGTCTCCTGCGCGATGCGCAGCTGCGTCTTGACGGAAATGTCACGACGCTCGCCGCGAGCCTCGAGCACCAGGCCGCCCACGATAGACGGGTCGACCTGCTCGATAAGGAATACCTTGCGGCCGAAGTCCTGCTCGCATTTCTTAGTGATGGTTTGACGCAGCTCGTCGTCGAGCGGGATCGCCGTGGTGACGGTCACGCCCACTACATCCTCGTCTTCCTCGGCAACATACTTAAAGGCAGCTGCCACCTTGGGAAGAAGGTCGAGCTGGTCGCGCTTGGACATGGTGTCGAGCACGGCGATGATCTCGGGGCTGGCGGAAGCCAGGCGCTCGATCATCTCGAGGTCCTCGAACACATGGTTCTCGGCCTTGGCGGCTTCCAGAAGGGAGCGCGCGTAGGTCTCGAGCACCTTGTCCTGATAGCGGCTAGTCGGCATTCAGGCTACCTGCTTCCTGGATGTAGCGCTCGATGAGCTTCTTCTGCCCGGCCTCGTCCTCGAGTGCCTCGCCCACGATCTTGGTGGCGACGGCAACGGACAGGTCGGCGATGGAGCTCGCGGCACCGGCGTAGATGGACTTGCGCTCGTCCTCGACGGTCGTATGGGCCTTGGCGATGATCTCCTCGGCCTCCTTGTGCGCAGCCTCGATGATACGGGCGCGCTCGGACTCGGCGTCCTTACGGGCCTCGAGAACGATATCGGCAGCCTGACGACGGGCGTCAGTGACGATCGAGTCGGACTCAGCGCGCTTAGCGATAGCCTCCTGCTTGGTCTTCTCGGCCTCGTCGAGGCTCTCCTCGATCTTCTTGCCGCGCTCCTCCATGGTTTTCATGATGCCCGGCAGGGCGACCTTGGCCAGCACGATCCAGATAATCAGGAAGGCGATAAGCGCCGGGATGAACTCCGCCATCTTAGGGATGAGGATGTCCGCACCGGCGGCGCCGTCCTCGGCGAACGCGGAAACCGGCATGAGCAGCGCGGCCGCGGACGCGGAGAGTGCGATCGCGCTCTTCTGGGATGAAAGATTCATACTTGACGCTCCGTGCTATTTAACGATCAGCGCGACAACGAAGCCGATCAGAGCCAGAGCCTCGCCGAAGGCGGAGCCCATGATGAAGACGGTGAACACGCGGCCCTGGACCTCAGGCTGACGGGCCATAGCACCCGTAGCACCCAGAGCAGACAGGCCGATAGCAAGACCAGCGCCGATAACACCGAGACCGTAACCGATAACTCCCACGATTCCTCCTTTGTCGTGCGTGTCTTATTTCACGCAGGATAACCTTATTTATAACTGCCGGGCTCCATGGGTACGGGCACCAGCGGTTTAACGAATTGCCTTACCTTTAAGGCGCGAACGGAAGACTACTCCTCCTCCGCGACCTCCTCTGCCTCGGAGACATACACGGCGGTAAGGACCGTGAAGACGTAAGCCTGGATGGCGCCGACCACAAGCTCGATCGCATAGATCAGGATGAGGATGGCAAGCCAGGCCAGCGAAGGCAGGGCGCCGACGGCGTGGGCCGCGGAAACCTGCTGAAGCAGCGGCTGCATGAACATGCTCGCCATGATGGCGAACGAGCCCATGACCACGTGTCCTGCGAACATGTTGCAGAACAGACGGACGGCGAGCGTGATGAGGCGCAGGAAGGTCGAGAAAAGCTCGACGACCCACACAAGCACGTTCATCGGGAAGCTCACGCCCTGCGGGGCGAGGCTCTTGATGTAGCCGATCACGCCGTGAGCCTTGCATCCGTAGTAGATGAAATACACGAAGGCGAAGATGGCGAGCGCGGCGGTGGAGCCGATTGCGCCGGTGCCGGGCTTCATTCCCGGGATCAGGCCGATCATGTTGTTGATCAGGATGAACAGGAAAAGCGAGCACAGGAACGGGAAGTGCTTCTTCCAGTTCTCACCCACGACGCCCTTGCCGATATCGTTCTCGACGTACTCGATGATGTACTCGAAACCGTTGACGAAGAAGCCCTTGGGAACCAGGGTCTGCTTCTTCTTGAACACGGCCAGGACGATCAGGAGCACGATCGTGGAGACGATCAGCCAAAACGAGTACTGCGTGATGCCGCAGCTCAGATCGCCCACGACAGGGGTGGAGCTGAACTCGCTGACCAGATGATTAATCTCATCAGGCAGCTTTTCAAAAATTTCCACGACTTACCTTTCGACCTCATGAGGATCTCGCAGCGCCTTGGCGACGCGAACCGTGCAGGCGGCCATAAAGGCCACGAAGCCGATCGCCTCGCCCAGGAGGAACATGCGAAATGCCTCTCCGAACAACACAAACACAACCAAGGTAAAGACGAGCAGGGCGATTGCCGAGACCGCCAGACTCACCATACCCTTGAGCATGTCCGCATTCTGCTTATCGTCAAGAACCGGCTTGAGCGTAAAGACAAAGGGAAGGAAGGCAATTGCGCCCGCGATGGCGCCTGCAACGATAGCGAGCAGATCGGCTACCTGAAACACTGGCGTCCTCACTTTCCTTTTTAACGCCTCACAGAACAGTTCCCGCCAAACATTGGTGACTATTGTACGAGCCAATCGCTAAAGTACAACCGAAAAAGCATCGGTTAATACGCACCTGTTCGTTTTCTTAAGACCTTCTTTATGCCGCAGGTACGGTAATACGTTTTTTCGCGAACCCCTCTGGGCTAAACGTCCGTTAACAGGAGTGCGCGTGGACGTCTTTTACTCGCCCGCGCGCACCATTTCTTCGTATTTGTGACCGTAGCCGACAAGGCCCGACAACTACAGCGTGCCGTAGATACGGTCGCCGGCATCGCCCAGGCCGGGAACGATGTAGGCGGCCTCGTTGAGGTGGTCGTCGATGGCGCAGGTATAGATATGCACATCGGGATCTTTCTCGGTCAGCGACTTGAGGCCCTCGGGGGCCGCGACGATGCACAGCATGCGGATGTCCTTGACACCGCGCTCGCGCAGATAGCTGATAGCCATCTCGGCAGAACCGCCCGTGGCGAGCATGGGATCGACGACCAGGCAGATACGCTGGTCGATATCCTTGGGCATCTTGCAGTAATACTCATGTGGTTCGTGGGTGACCTCGTCGCGCTCCATGCCAATGTGGCCCACGCGGGCAGAGGGCACCAGGTCGAGGATGCCGTCGACCATGCCAAGACCTGCACGCAGGATGGGGACGATGGCGAGCTTCTTGCCGGCAAGATGCTTAAACGTGGCGGTGGTGATGGGAGTCTCGACTTCGACATCCTCCATGGGCAGGTCGCGCATGGCCTCGTAGCCGTCAAAAAGCGCGAGCTCGCGCACGAGCTGGCGGAACTGGTTGGTGCCGGTCGACTTATCGCGCAGGATCGACAACTTGTGCTGGACGAGCGGATGGTCGACAAGCGTCACGCGGGACGCATCGTAGGTAACGGTCATGGGTTGATTGCCCCTTTCGTTGCGGCCGCAAAACGACCTTGCTGACATGGCGTACAGCGATGTTGCCGCCGCCCGCCATGCATAAGTTTAGTGGTTTGTTGTATCGAGCGCTCCGTCACAGCCCTACTAAGCGGTACTGAGCGAACGCTTGACCGCATCGTGCCAACCGCCCAGGTTGCGCTCGCGACGCTCAACGGACATATGGGGATGGAACGTCTTGACGATCTGGGCGTTTTGCTCCAGCTCCTCCAGATCCTCCCAATACCCAACTGCGAGGCCCGCCAGATACGCGGCACCGATCGCCGTTGTCTCCACCGACTCACATTGCAGCACGGGGATATCCAGCAAGTCTGCCTGGAACTGCATGATGAACTCGTTGCGCGAGGCGCCGCCATCGACGGACAGGCGCTCGATCGAAAGACCCACGTCCTGCTCCATGGCACGCAGCACGTCATAGCTCTGATAGGCCATGGACTCGCAAGCGGCACGCACGATGGTCGCGCGACTCGAGGCGCCGGTCAGACCGCATACGATGCCGCGGGCGTGCGCGTCCCACCATGGTGCACCCAAGCCCGCAAAAGCGGGGACAAAGTAGCATCCCTCGTTATCGCCGATCGAAGAGGCGAGCTGTGCCGATTCGGATACGTTGGAGATAACGCCCATGTTGTCGCGCAGCCAGTTCATCGTTGAGCCGGCGGCAAAAATAGAGCCCTCGAGCGCATAGCTGACCTTGCCGTTCGCAGCGATACCGATGGTGGAGACCAGGCCATTCTTGGATTCGACGATCTCGTCGCCGGTGTTCATGAGCATAAAGCAGCCCGTGCCATAGGTGTTTTTGGTCTGGCCGGGATGGAAGCAGCAGTGACCGAACAGCGACGCCTGCTGGTCGCCCGCCACACCCATGATGGGCGGCATGTTGGTCATGATGTCGCTCGCGACGCGGCCGTAGTCACCGGCGCTCCAACGGACCTCGGGCATCATGGCACGCGGGATGTCGAAGAGAGCCAGCAGGTCATCGTCCCAGTCCAGCGTATGAATATTGAAGAGCGCCGTGCGGCTGGCATTGGTGTAGTCGGTGGCAAAGGTTTGGCCGCCGGTGAGGTTGTAGATGAGCCAGGTATCGATGGTGCCAAACATGAGGTCGCCCGCCGCCGCGCTCTCGCGTGCGCCGTCAACGTTGTCGAGAATCCACTGCACCTTGGAGGCCGAGAAATACGGGTCGAGCGTGAGTCCCGTGCGGGAGCGAACCAGCCCTTCTGCGCCCTGCTCGACCAGCTCGTCGATCAGAGGTGCGGTGCGGCGACACTGCCACACGATGGCGTTGTAGATAGGCTGGCCACTCACGCGGTCCCACACCACCGTGGTCTCGCGCTGGTTGGAGATACCGATGGCGGCGATGCGATCGGAATGGATGCCGCTCTTAAACTGGACCTCCATCATCACGCCGATCTGGCTGGCAAGCACCTCCGTGGGATCCTGCTCCACCCAGCCGGGGCGCGGGAAGCTGGTTTTGACGCTACGACGTGCCTGGGCGACAATGCAGCCGTACTCGTCGACGATGGTCGCGAGCACCGAGGTGGTGCCGCAGTCGAGCGCCATGATGTAGGAACCGCCAAAGCTAAACGAGGCGTCTTCCATACCCAGGCTACCTAGATTCAACGACATCGCTTACACCTTTCTATTGCATCGGGTCGGACAGGACCCGCTCGATCTCTGATGCGGGAAG
>CABQKL010000075.1 GCA_902464645.1 uncultured Collinsella sp. | reverse complement strand
CAAACTTAATGCCCGGCCCGTCGGGGCCGCACGTCCCTAATTGTTCAGCATGCGGTCGAAGCTTCCCGAGTCGCCATCCCGATAGTCGGCGGTCATCAGAATCTCCTGCGGAATGCGCCCGCCTTCACGTAGCACGTTGCGGAACTGCACGCGCGTGACCATGGGCAGATCTTTGATCGTCGCAGCCAGGTTCTGCGGCACACCCTGGTTGGCAGCTGCGGGCTCGCACTCGCCGCCAGCTTTCACGCGACGCTTGTGCTCGGCGAGCATGGCGCGATACATACCGGCATGCAGGCGAATCTCAACCACATTGGCGTTACGGGTCTGCTCGACAATGCGCGCACCCTCTCGGTCAATGTCGCCCACGTAGTAGACATAGTTAAAGCGATAGCCGATCTCGGCCAGATAATCATCCAGTGCGTGTGAAACGCTCGCCTTGCAGCCGCCGCCAAAGATCACGCCACCCACCTTGGTGCCAAAAAGCTTGGCGTGCTTGCGGCCGCGCAGGAGCTTGACGATCTCGTCATAGGTGTCCAGGTTCTCAACCATAATGAACGGCTTGTCGGCGCCCAGCGTAAAGAAGCCCGTAAAGTGCACAGGACGGTTGGGAGCAACCTTGATTGCCTGCATGCTGATGCCCTTTTCGGTCATACGCCGAATCAGGCGCTCGCCGTGTTTGCCGTCAAAGGCCTTCTCATCGTTAAAAATCTGGTAGGCGCGCTGGCGACGCGAAGCGACCGGCGTGTCGGCGCCGCGATTCTGCTCTATCCAAGCCTGGATGATCGCAATCTCCTCGGCAATCTTGCGGTTGGACATCTCGTTGTGCTGAGTGCGCTGCGGAGCCTTATTGCCGTCCTTGCCCTCGACCTTAACGATTTGAGTCTGCTGCTCCTTAATCTTGGAGAGCGCCGTAGGCGTGGGAACGACCTTGAGCAGCTGCCTGCCCAGGACACGGGCCAGAGCAAACGCCGAAACCTCGCCATGAGCGGGCAGCTCAGGCTGCTGGGCGGCCGCATCGTTTGCAGTCGGTTTGGGCTGCGCCTGGGATTTGCGCTTGGAATCCGCCTGAGCTTTGCGCTCTTGCTTTGGCGCGGACGGACCCTTTTGCGAGCGCTCGGGCTTGTCCCCCTTCGCCGGCTGGCGCTTGGGCTGCTCCACCAGGGCCTCAGCCTTCGCATCCTTGCTTTGCATCGCTGCCTTCTCGGCCGCGGCCTCGGCATTTGAGCCACGACCGCCGCGGTGACGACGGCGGCGGGGCTTGCTTGAGGCGCTCTCCCCTGTCTGCTTATCAGCGGACTGTTGAGCTTTGACCTCGGTGTCAGCCGCAGACTGCGACTCGGAAGGTTGCTGCTCGCAAGCCACCGGCTCAACGGTTTTCTCAGTTTGTTCGGCCTTATCGGCCTGAGCGGTCGAAGCCGGCTCGCCCTTCTCCTGACGCTTTATGGGATACGCGCGCCCCGCAAAACCGCGGCCGGGACGACACGAACCCGAAACCCTCTTGGCAGACTCCTCAGCATCGCCTGCAACCTCGGAAGGCTCTTCAGCCTCATGCGCGACATCCTGCTGCACAGCCTTAAAGTGAGCACCGCGACGACGCTTGGGCTCTTGGGCCTCCACGGGCTTTTGCTCCTCCACGGGCTTTTGCGACTCAGCGGCAACCTCGGTCACAACAGTCTCGGTATCGAGTTCATCCTTTTGAGCCACGGCACGACGGAAGCGCTCCTGCTGGGCACGGCGCTGAGCATCGCGCTTTCCGCCCCCACCAAAACCGCCGCGGCCGGCCTTGGCCGTAAAGGCGCGAACGACGTTCTCATCGAGCAGCTCGTCGGTATCGACATGCTCGCGCGGGGCCGTTTCCACCGAAGCGGGCGCCTCGACAGCGTCCTCGACGGCCTCTTCGACAGCCTCGGCAAGCTGCTCCTGAGCATCACTTATCTCGGCATGAATGGTATAGAACGCCGGACGTCCGTTAATGCCGCTGCCCTCGATCTTGGTAACGATCTTTGCCGCGATGAGTTCGTCGCGCATCGCCTTGGTGTCGCATTCCTTATCGACGGAGCGGAAAATCTGCGCCAGCGCGCTCGACTTGATCTTGAGTGCCTTGCGGCAGAGCAGGTCGTAGGCAACTAGCTTGGCGCGCTCGGCAGAAAGCGACGTCTGGCTGCTCAGACGCTCAGCCAGGGCATCGACATTATTTTGGTTATCGGAATATACCGTCTTGGCCACGGGGCCCCTTTCATATGTACACATATACGTCTATATGGTACAACGCGCGCCCTTATCCACGCAAAACATCTGCGAGAACACTCGGGCATCGCCCGCTTTTGCATGAAAAAAGACCGAGCCCGCGCAGCCGCGGACCCGGTCTTATCGAGTTGTATAGATGTGACGTTCAACTCGTCAGGTCGATTACGCCTTGGCAGCCTCGGCGTCGGCGGGAGCCTCGGCGGCAGCGGCGCGGCCATACTCGACTTTGCCCATCTCGGACCACTCGGGCTCCTCGTCGGGCATGGAACCGGCCTCCTTGCCGAAGAACTCCTTGAGGCAGTTGACGGCAACGATGAGGCCCAGGACCATCAGCAGGACGGCGAAGACGAGCTGCAGGCCCTTGGTAGCGGCGACGGAAACGGCAGCCGTGGTGGCGGTAGCCGGGATGGTACCGAAGAAGCCGTAGGCCTGGACGGCGGTCATGCAGCCCATGGCGCTCTGGACCAGCGAGGTGAAGGTGCAGCAGAGCAGGAAGACGACGGGCACGTAGAGCATCCAACCCTTGCGGCCGGTGCACTTGCAGAACACGGCGAGGGTGATCATGGTCATACCGCCGAGCAGCTGGTTGGAAGCACCAAAGAGCGGCCAGATGTTGGCATAACCACCAAAAGCGAGGGCGAGACCAGGAAGCAGGGTGACAACCGTGGCGAACCAGGGGTTGCCGAGGACCTTCATGTAGCCGGCCTTGGACTCGATGGCCAGGGCGTCGTTGGTCTGGGCAAAGAACTCAGAGAACGAAGTGCGGGCGATGCGGGCGACGGCGTCGAGCGAGGTCAGGGCCAGAGCGGAGACGTTCATGGTCATGAAGACGGTAGCGAGCGTGCCGTCAACACCGAAGGCCTGCATACCGCGGGAGATGCCAGCGGCGAAGATCTGGAACGGGGTGGAAGCGACACCGGCGTTGAGGGCGCCAGTACCGGCGGTGTTCATATCGGAGAACATGATGCCGGCGACGATGATGGCAAGGATGCCGACGAAGGACTCGACAATCATGGCGCCGTAACCGACCTTGACGGCGTCCTGCTCCTTCTCGACCTGTTTAGAAGAGGTGCCGGAAGAAACGAGGCTGTGGAAACCGGAGAGAGCACCGCAAGCGACAGAGACGAACAGGACCGGGAACATCATGCCGGAGGCAGTGGAGAAGCCGGTGAAGACCGGAGCGGTGATAGTGGCCTGACCGTTGACGCCCAGGACGACGATGCCGAGGACAGCGCAGACGATCATGACGATCATCATGATGGAAGTGAGGTAGTCACGCGGAGTCTTGAGCATCTGGATGGGCATAGCGCCAGCGAAGACCAGGTAGACCATGACGACGGCGAACCACTGGAACTTATCCAGGTAGACCGGGAACTGCATACCGACGGCGAACATGAGAACCATGAGGACCACGCCGGTGACGAACTCGGCAGCGCCGGTGAGGTTGAACTTCTTCTGGGCCCAACCAAAGGCGATGGCGACGAAGGTGAACAGGATGGAGATGGTACCAGCGCAGCCGGCGGCATAGGACTTGGTGAAGTCGACGGCACCGGTAGCAGCACCAGAAGCGTCAACGGCCGGGGTGAACATGAACGTCTTGCAGACCATGTCGGTGAAGGCGGCGATGACGATGATGCAGAACAGCCAGCAGAACAGCAGGAACAGGCGACGGCCGGTCTTGCCGATGTACTTCTCGATGAGCTGGGCCAGGGACTTGCCGTTGTTCTTCATCGAGGCGTACAGGGCGCCAAAGTCGTGGACGGCGCCAAAGAAGATGCCACCGACGAGGACCCAGAGCACGACGGGAAGCCAGCCGAAGGCCATAGCGACGATCGTACCCGTAACAGGGCCGGCACCGCAGATCGAGCTGAACTGGTGCGAGAACGCGGTGAAGGCGGAGACGGGCGAGAAGCTGTTGCCGTCCTTCATGCGCTTGGCCGGCGTGAGGGCCTCTTTGTCAACGCCCCACTTGTTGGCCAGCCATCGGCCATAGCCCAGATAGCCGCAGGCGAGCACCGCCGCGGCCACAACCATGAGCAAAACTCCGTTCATTACATTTCCTCCTCTAAAAAGAACTTCCCAGACATAAAAAATGAGGGCCGTCGGTTGCGCTCGACGGCCCTCATCTTCATCAGCCGCCCGTTATCGTACGGGCTAGCTGTATGTGCTAACCCGCATCAGATAATTACTACGCTGATAATGTTTAGCTGATGCGTGAACATGTCTAAGAAATCCTCTTCAATCATGATGTGAACGATCCGTGCGTGTTCACATCCCCCAGTGGTTGAAAAGGAGTATGAAACTTTAGTTACCTAAAGTCAACGCAAATATGTAATGAATTTTCCACTTTTTTGAATTTCTCGATATAAAACGCCACTGACCTCGGACTTTACCCCACGACAGTTTTTGCTTGAGAGATGCTCCCGCGGCTCCCAGGGGCTCCCATCCCAAATGCGGAGCAAAGCTCCGCATGCCATCTTTTTCTTTCAGCTAAAGAACGCCGAAAATTCGACGCTGGCTTGTTAACCTTGCTGGACGTTGTCGACGCCGATCCGACTCAGAAGCCATATCGATACAGAAAGGTCCCCGACCGGAGGGGCCGGATATAAGGTTTATCGCGAGTTCCGCACGCAAAGAAGGCCACTTAATGTGGCCTTCGTCTTGCGCAGGACTGTAGAGCAGGAAACCTTATATCCGGCCCCTCCGGTCGGGGACCGCACAAGCACGACTACAGCGTCATGTTCGGATCGGCGTCGACATCGAACGGCGAGATTTCACCTCGGTCGAATTTACGGCGAGCGACCTCCGCGATCATGGCGGCGTTATCGGTGCAGGCAGACAAGGGCGGCACCGTTACGCGGATCCCCTGACGCCCGAGCTTCTTGATCATCATCTCGCGCAGATGCGGATTGGCCGAGACGCCGCCACCGATGCAATACTCCTTGCACCCAGTGGCATGCAGGGCGTTTTTGGCCTTCTTGTACTGCACGTCAAAGACCGCCGCCTCAAACGAGGCCGCTAGGTCGGGCAGGTGAATCGTGCGTCCGGCCTTGGTCTCCTGCTCGATATAGAGCGTCACTGCCGTCTTGAGGCCCGAAAGCGAGAAGCGGTAGTCCCCCCTGCTGTTCAGCGCACGGGGGAAATCGATCGCCTTGGGGTTGCCCGTCTCGGCAAGTTTGGAGATGATGGGGCCTCCGGGATAGCCAAGGCCCAGTGCCTTTGCCACCTTGTCGAAGGCTTCACCCACGGCGTCGTCAAGCGTCTCGCCAAGCACCTCGTAGTCGCCCCATGCCTTTACGTGCACGAGCATGGTGTGCCCGCCCGAAACAAGCGTAAAGATAAACGGAGGCTTGAGGTCGGGCCGCGCCAACAGGTTGGCAAACAGGTGACCCTCCAGATGATTGACGCACACCAGCGGTTTGCCGGCAGCATACGCAAAGCCCTTGGCAAAGGCGACACCCACCACCAAGGCACCCACCAGGCCCGGACCTTGCGTCACGCCCACGGCGGCAAGCTCACTTGGTGCAATGGCTCCGCCCGTAAGGCCCAGCGACGCTGCGGCGTCCTCGAGTGCCGCGTCCACGACGCTCACGATGACCTCAACGTGCTTGCGCGAGGCGATCTCGGGCACCACGCCGCCAAAGCGAGCATGAAAATCAATCTGTGTCGACACCTGGTTGGCCAGTATATTGCCATCCGCATCGATAATTGCCACGGCTGTCTCGTCGCAGGAGCTCTCGATGGCAAGCACCAGGCGGCGGCGCTCGATTTCGGCACGCTCCTCAGCGGTGCGTTCGGGCGCGGGCAGCGGCCATACACGCTGTTCGGCAGCCGTCGGCTCGGGCGAGGCATTGTCGAGAGGAAGCACCAGGGGCAGCGGCGCCGTCATGACGATGGCATCCTTGCCGGCACCGTAATAGCCACGGCGACGACCCGCCTCGGTAAAGCCCAGAGCGGCATAGAGCGCAATTGCGGCCTCGTTGCCGTCCTCAACCTCAAGCGAAGCCGTGGTGCAGCCGAGCATCTGCGCGTCATAGCTCACGTGCGACAGAAGCTTGCGGGCGATGCCCTCGCGGCGATGCGCCGGATCGACGGCAACGTCCATAATCTGCACGTCCCCGTCGACGACCATACCGCCGGCAAGACCCAGCAGACGGCCGTCGTCGTGCGCCACCCACCAGCTACGTGGCGCGGCAACGTCCTCGCCCAGCTCGGACAGGAACATGCCCGGCGTCCACGCCTCGTGTCCGGCGCCTTCAAAGCAGGCGGTCTCCAGTGCGCTCGCGCCCTCGGCATCCGCCGCGCCCATGGGGCGGAATTGCAGATGACGTCCGGCAAGCTCGTCGGCAACACCTGTCACCTCACTCTGCGCGCTCTCGGCAAGGCCCAGACGCTTGCGCTCGTTTTCCTCGGCGTCCGAAAGGCGCGTATAGATCGGCAAGACGCGAGCCGGATCGCCATCGCCTGCGGCGTGCGCCATCAGCAGGCCCTCGCCCGAGGGCCACCACAGGTCTCGCTCCACGCAGCGCGCCGTCTCATCCTCGCCCAGCAGTTTGCCATAACGCACGAGACCGTCACCAGTCAGCTGAACCTGATCCCAGTCCGCGGTCTGGCGCCACTCATCAAGCGCCACGGCGGCCTTGACCACGCGCTCGCGCTCAAACAGACGCTCGGGGCCCTCATCCCCCAGCACATAGAGCGCCGGGTACACCTCGCCGCGCATGGCATCGGCAAGAACACCAAGCTTGCCGCGCACGCCGGCCTTCCATGCCGTCCAGGCGCAAGCATCGAGCGTCGACACGCCCAGCAACGGCACATTGGCACCGTGCGCCAGACCCTTTGCGGTGGAGATGCCGATACGCACGCCCGTAAACGAGCCGGGACCGCGACCGACCACATAACAGCCGACATCGCTGCGATCCAGGCCGGCCTGCTTCAGTAGGTCATCAACAGTATTCACGAGCTCCACGTTGGCATGGCGGCGACACAGATGGTCCCCACTTACCAGCTTTGCCTCGCCTGTCTGCACGTCAATCCAGCTTGCCGCGCAGGCAAGCATGTCGGTCGATGTGTCGAGCGCCACCACCAGCGCGTTGTCGTTATGCAAGCTCATCTTGTACAGCCTTATCTATCAAATGGGAAAGCTCAATCGCGCGCTCGCCGTGTGCCTCGAGCGTTATCGTTCGCACGTCGCTGTCGTCCTCATCGCGCTTAAGCGTCACCGAAAGATACTCATCTGTCAGTTCATCCTGAAACTGCTCGCCCCATTCCAGCAGGCAAACACCCTCATAGCCCAGCACGTCAAAAATGCCCGTATCCTCAAGCTCGTAGGCATGCTCCAGGCGGTACAGATCAAAATGGAACAGCGGAATACGCCCTTGGTCATGAACGGCCATGAGTGCGAACGTAGGGCTTGTGACCATATGCTCATCGCCCAGAGCGCGCGAAACGCCCTTGGTAAAGTGGGTTTTGCCCACCCCGAGGCCGCCGGTCAAGATCAGCACATCGCCATCTTCTAGACACGGTGCGACCAGCTCGCCAAAATGCTCCGTATCGGCAGTACGGGCCGTTCTATAGGTACCTACCCCCAGGCGCTCCAGGGACATATACGCTCCTTATTATTATTCCGAGGCGGTCTCCGGCGCGGGGTGCCGCTCCAGATAGTCGCCCAGCATCTTAAAGTCTTCCTCCAGCAACTCCTGCCACGCCGGATTGCGCAGCGCCGCCGCAGGATGAAACGTCGGCATCACCACAAAGTGGCCCATCTGATGGAACCTGCCGCGCAGCTTGGTAATGCCGATCTCGGTCTTGAGCACAAAGTGCGTTGCGGGGTTACCGAGCGTCACGATGATATCGGGCCAGATGCTTCGAATCTGCTCGCGCAAAAACGGTGAGCAAGCCAGCACTTCCTCGGGACGCGGATTGCGGTTTCCCGGCGGGCGGCACTTAAGCACGTTGGCGATATAGACGTCCTCGCGCTTAAGACCTGCCAGGGACAAAATGCCGTTGAGGTCTTCACCCGCCGCCCCCACAAAAGGTTCGCCCTGCAAATCCTCGTTGCGACCCGGTGCTTCACCAATAAACATGACGCGAGCGTGGGGGTTTCCCACGCCAAACACGATGTTATGGCGCGACTGATAGAGCTGGCAGAGATGGCAGTCGCCTAAAACAGCCTCAATCTCCTCGAGTGCGACCTCACGTGGCGCCTGATGGGTATGGCCGGGAATGTGCATGACGCCCATAGCGGCTCCTACACGTAGACCTTGTCGAGACGCATGCCAAAGCCGCAGGCGACCTCGTAGTTAATCGTTCCGCGCAGTCGGGCCATCTCGTCCATAGTGATCTCGGCATCGCCATCGCGGCCGACAATAATCATCTCGTCACCATACTCGGCCTCGGGAATCTCGTGTGCCGGGTTGGACTGAATGGCGACCATAAACTGATCCATGCAGATATTGCCAACCTGACGCACGCGCTCGCCGCGATACAGCACATCCATACGATTGGAAAGCGTACGCGATAGGCCGTCGGCATAACCGATCGGCAGCGTGCAGATCTGAACGCGCGTACGCGGTACGCGGTAGGTAAAACCGTAGCCCACGCCCTCGCCCATCGCAGGGTGCGCCACGCGCGTCACGCGCGCATGAACGCTCATAACGGGATCGAGCTGCATCACACGGCTACTCAGCTCGCACGGCTGCATGCCATACAAGCCAACGCCGGCGCGAATCATATCAAAATGCATCGAGGGGTCGAGCATCGAGGACGGCGTGTTGGCGCAATGCACGATACCGCACTCAAAACCCGCATCCTTAATGGCCTGAACGGCCTCGGTAAAGCGCTGGCACTGCAGCTTGTAGTCCCAGCCCGAAGGTTCATCGGCCGTGGCGAAGTGCGTAAATACGCCGT
>CABQKL010000074.1 GCA_902464645.1 uncultured Collinsella sp. | reverse complement strand
TGCCGTTCAATTTCAAAGGCGCGACCAGAAGGTCAGCGCCTTTTCATTTCACGGCACCTTGGCTCAAACGGCAGGCTCTCGCTGACTTTTGCTCAACCTGTGGGGTCTTCAAATTGTTAGAGCGTTGCTAAGTAATTCTTTGCGTCTTCTGCGCTCATTGCTGCGACGGGTGCGTGTGAACAGAGTTTGGCATCGTTAGTAACCAGGAGATCTGCCTTTGCGCGCATTGCCGCAGCGATGATTAAATCGTCTTCGTAATCGCTATGGAGATTACGCTGCTTGCTCGCCATCCATATGTCACTCAGGTCGCAGGGTACCGGCGTGGCAAGTTGCGACAAAACGTCGAGGCAATCCCATGCAAGTGATGTCGCCGCCACGGCGGCATCTTGGGATAGTGAGCCATGCTCGCGCCGATACCACGCCTTATGTTCGCTCGAAATCAAATAGAACAGATCTTTGGACGATGTCGCCGCATACAGCAAATCCACCTGCGCCGTGCATGCATCGCGTAAAAACTCAATCGCCACCGAACGACCACGTCGTGAGGGAATGAAGTAATCGAGCCACACGTTGGTGTCAACCAAGATGCGCTTTGGAGCCTCACTCATAGAGCCAGCTCATCTCCTCGCCATAGCGATCCGCATAGGCATTCCGTTTGAGCTCTTCGTCGTCCGATGGCTGAGCCTTGACCATATCGATTCCCGACTCACGGCAAGCGGCAGCGAACAGCTTCGACCCCTGATCCATGAGCTCGAGCTTACGTTTGGCGGCCTTTTCGCGCTCGCGCTGTTCCGCCCGGGCACGACTGGGCAGCAGGATATCCTCGAGTGCACCGGGACGATCGGCCAGCGACGCTGCAAGCTGCCAGAGCGCTCGCACCGCTTGGCTCGGCGTCATACCGGCCCTGGAGAGAGCGGCGTCCCCGCTCCTTTTAAGATCGGCATCGAGGCGCACGTTGATCTGAGCGGCTGTTGTGGTCATGACTCCTCCTTAATACTTCAAAACTATCATAAAACTCTATGGTAGATACGTAAAGCATGTATAGCATTTATAAGCATTAGCCGTACTCTGTACACAAAAAGCCGCCGAGGCACACTGCACCTCGGCGGCCACGTATCACAGATCTAGCTCGGTTTCACCCTTTGCATTCGCCCAGATAAAACCTGCCGAAATCAACATCCCTCTTTGGCAGGTTTTAGAGCTCCGCGCTTTCGGCTCCGTTGATATGGAGGTCGCGCTCGTAGAAGGCGGTGAGGGCGCGGATGGCGTACATCACGTCGCGTACGCCGCCGGTCTCGTAGCTCGAGTGCATGGCAAGCTGCGGCAGGCCTACGTCCACGGCGTGCATGCTCGCCTGCATGTTCGACAGGTTGCCGAGCGTGGAGCCGCCGGCCATATCGCTCTTATTGGCGAAGGCCTGCGTGGGTACGTCGGCGTCATCGCAAATAGCCTGGAACACCGCGCGGCTAAAGGCATCGGTGCAGTAGTGCTGGTTGGCGGCTTCCTTAATGACGATGCCGCCGTTGAGCACAACCTGGTTGCGGGCATCGCACTTCTCGGCGTGGTTGGGATGCACGGCATGCGCGTTGTCGCAGCTCACAAGCATCGAGGCGGCAAGTGCGCGATGGTACGACTCGTCGTCAAAGCCCAGCGATCCGTTGATGCGGCGCAGCGCGTCAGCCAAGAACGTCGACATGGCGCCCTGCTTGGTCTCGGAGCCAACCTCCTCGTTATCAAAGCAGCAGAAGACCGAGATGTCATGCGCATTCTCGGCACCCAAAAATGCCTGCAGCGAGGTGTAGGCACAGGCCAGGTCGTCGAGCTTGGGCGTCGAGATAAACTCGTCAGCCCAGCCCCAAATGCGCGCATCCTGACGATTGACCAGGAACAGGTCGCGACCCAGAATCTGCTCGGTCTCAACGTCCAGCTCGTCGGCGATCAGAGCGTCAAAGTCGCCCTGCTTAAGCTCGCCGGCGCTGATGAGCGGGCACAGGTCAACGGCTCGGTTGGGAGCAAAGCCCTCGTTAACGCCGCGGTTCATGTGGATAGCAAGGCTCGGGATAATAGCGACTTCGCGCTCGGTAGCGAGCAAACGGCTCTCAATACGGTCGCCCTCGCGCACCAGCACGCGGCCCGCGAGCGCCAGCGGGCGATCGAACCAGGTGTAGTCGATCATGCCGCCGTAGGCCTCGGTGTTCAGGCGCAACGTCTCACCTGCGCCATCGAGCTCGGGCACAGCCTTGACCTTAAACGTCGGCGAATCGCTGTGCGACGCCGTGAGCTGAAAATGATAGTCGCCGGCAACGCCGTCCTCGCCCCACGTCGCGGCCAGGTCCTCGCCCACCTTAAAGGCAACAACGCTCGAGGTGTTGCGCTGCGTGTAATAACGCCCGCCCGGTTCGATGTCCCACGCCGCATTCTCGGGCAGGTAGGTAAAGCCCGCCTCGTCGAGCTCGGCCATAATGGTCGCCGCCGTATGGAACATGCTGGGGCATGCCTCGATAAAGTCGATAAGGTCGTTGGCGGCCTCGATATCATCGGCCGTCACATGCGCGCACTCGGGCGTTTCCTGATCCGTCATGCTCTCCCCTTTCGCTGGGTTGATGGTCCCCTCCAGCATACCCCGCCACGCCAGCGCCGCACTCTTCATTCCGTGCTTAATTCCGCGCCACTCACCAAGTTGAGCCATCATGCCCGCGCTCCTTTTGCGACAATTGCGCTAACAGGACGAGAGGAGCCGTCATGAAGCCATGTAACATTGCCATCACCTGCGGTGTCGCGGGAGTCGCCGTCGGCCTTGCCGCTGCCACCGGTATCGTTTATCACAAGCAAATCAAATCCGCCGCGTCGCTCAAACGCTTGACCGGCTACGCGGATGGCTATGACCTGTACGCAATCGACATCACCTACGACTACGATCTCGATCGCATCATCGCCGCTGGCGTGCGCGACGACCAGGCCTACATCGATGCCGTGGCGGCGCAGGTGCTGCCCGGTGTGCCGGCACATGTCCAGGCGCCCCAGTTTGCCTGCAGTGCTTTTGTCGCCGTAGATGCCGAAGGCCGCGTGCGCACCGGTCGCAATTACGACTTTAAGGACGACACCTCGGCGCTGCTGGTGCGCAATCACCCACGCGGCGACTATGCTTCCATCGGGCTTGCCGCCCTTAACAACCTGGGCGATAACACTCCGCTTGACTCCGTCGCCGGACGCGCCGCGGCACTCATGGGCCCGTTTGCCCAGCTCGACGGTGTTAACGAATGCGGCGTGTCCATTGCCGTACTCACCCTGGATTCCAAGCCCTGTGACCAGGACACGCAACGTCCCGTCATCAATACCTCGCTCGCCATCCGTCTGGTGCTCGACCGTGCCGCCACCACGCAAGAAGCTGTCGACCTGCTTTCCGCCTACGACATGCACGCCATGGCAGGACGCGATTACCACTTCTTTATCAACGACGCCGCCGGTGACGCGCACGTAGTAGAGTGGGATCCGCGCGATCCGGACCGTGCTTTCAAAGCGACTCCCGTACGCCAGGTTACGAATTTCTACGCCTGCTATGGCGACGAAGTGCTGCCCAACCAAAAGAATGGCGAGCTGGGCCATGGCAAAGAGCGCGCCGTCGCAATCGCCGATGTCCTTGACGCCCATGTCGGTGCCCAAGACGAGGCAGTCGCTTGGAAGGCCCTGCGCGCCGCAGCGCAAGAGCCCAATCCGGAAGACATCACCAGCAATACGCAATGGTCGGTCGTCTTTGACAATACCGAACCCGCCGCCGCTATTACGCTGCGCCGCCACTGGGGCGACGTCGACGCCTTCGCACTGTAAGGAACCAAGCCCGTCGGCCTTACGCTCGCCTGACGTTGTTTACATTTCCATACGCTTGAGCTAACACGTTTTACCCCGTATCAACAGTGTGCGGGGGTAAACTTATGCGCATGTTATAACTTGCCCGGAAGGATTCATCATGCTTAGGATCGGTCTTCTTACCAGTGGCGGCGACTGCCAGGCACTCAACGCCACCATGCGCGGCATTGTCAAAACGCTTATGACCAACAGCGAAGAGCCTATCGAGATCTATGGTTTTGAGGACGGCTACCAGGGCCTTATCTACAGCAGATTCCGTGTCATGACTCCCGCCGATTTTAGCGGCATCCTCACCCGCGGCGGCACCATCCTGGGCACGAGCCGTACGCCGTTCAAGCGCCTGGACACTCCCGAGGCCGACGGCGTCGAGAAGGTGCCGGCGATGGTCCACACCTATCATAAGCTGCAGCTCGACTGCCTGTTTATGCTGGGCGGCAACGGCTCCACCAAGACCGCCAACCGCCTGCGCGAAGAGGGCCTCAACGTTATCGCCCTGCCCAAGACCATCGATAACGACACCTGGGGCACCGAGTTGACGTTTGGCTTTACGAGCGCCATCGACGTCGCTACCAAGTGCATCGACGACATCCACACCACCGCGTCGAGTCACGGGCGCGTGTTCGTTATCGAGATCATGGGCCACAAGGTTGGCTGGATCCCGCTGTATGCCGGCGTCGCGGGCGGCGCAGATGTCATCTTGATTCCCGAGATTCCCTACGACATGGATAACGTCATCAAGACCATCGAGCATCGCATGGAGACCGGCAGCCGCTTTACTATCGTGGCCGTCGCCGAGGGCGCTATCTCCAAGGAGGACGCGGCGCTGCCCAAGAAGGAGTACAAGAAGAAGCTCGCCGAGCGCACGAGCCCGTCAATCGTGTACGACATCGCCAAGGAGATCGAGGCCAAGACCGGTCGCGAGACCCGCGTCGCCATCCCCGGCCACACGCAGCGCGGCGGTCAGCCCGACGCCCAGGACCGCATCTTTGCGACTCAGTGCGGCGTCGAGGCAGCGCTCGGCTGCCTGCGCGGCGAGTTTGGCTACATGATTGCCCTGCGCGACGGCAAAATGTGCCACATGCCGCTCGAGGATGTCGCCGGCAAGCTCAAGTTTGTCGACCCCCAGAGTGATCTGGTGCGCGAGGCCAAGGCGCTGGGCATCAGCTTCGGCGACGAATAGCCTCGGCTGGAACCGCCCCCATCGGAGCTCCCAGGGCTTACCTCCCAAATCGTCCTCGGACATGTCAGGACCCCGCCGTGCGCTTCGCGCGGCGGGGTCCTTCCGTCCTGCGGAAAGATTTGGGAGGTAAGCCCTGGGGCCTCCTGCGGTAACTAGGGAGGCCGAGGCTATTCGCCTTCTTGCTGCGGATGCCTAGGGTGGGGTGCAGCGTGCATTTTTGGGAGTTTTCAGCAGCCGTGGGTGCCTGCATACTGGATTTTGGGCGAAAAGCAGGCGCCATGAGCCGCATACTGTAAAAATGAGCGATCCTTGAGGTGCCGAGGGCTCATAATCAAGGCTTTCAACGCGGTTTTGTGCACCCATTCCCGCGCCCGCGGACTCCGGGATGCTGAATACTCCGGGATTTGCACGCCGCCCCCTGGGGTACCCGTGGGCAAAAAGCAACCACCCAGCCGAAATATGCATCCGGCGGGGCGGTTTATGCAGTACAGCGGCGTTGGATGCGCATGTCGCTCAGCGTTCTTGCCGACCGATGCAACGTCGTGCGTAGCCATTAATGTCTTCGGTGAAACCGTCAAGGTCGTCGAGCGTGATAACGTTATCGGAAAGCAAGTTGGCTATCTCATAACGCATGGTGCTGCGGCGAATATCGTTCACAAGCACTCCTGAGGACAGCTTGTCCCTATTGATACGCTCTTCTAACGCCCAAAATCTACTGGACGCTTCACTGCCACCGTTCAGTATCTCGATGTACTGGCCGATGAGCATTTCCATATAGCTTTCTTGCCATTTTGGGAGCAGCTCTTTAAACAGCTTCCAGTCGCTTTCAGTTACCTCGCCCATATTGCCTCCGTTCACCAAACAGACTTAGCCATTCGATTTTTATTCTATTTGGTATTTTCGCTCACAGCCGTGGATGAGGGGACCATCGGTCTTCGAGTTCGAGCTTGAATGAACCGTTTGCTACAAAATGCGCCTAATTACTACGATGATTCGAATGCCTTCGACCATGCCGAAAAGGGTGAAAGTAAAACCGCAGGTAGAAAGCTTGCCGATTTTTGAAAAAGATGGGTGTGGTCGGCCTCATCGAGTTCATCGTAGTAAATCGGCCTTTTTCTTGGCATGCGGCGAGTTAAATGCCAGTTCCCGTGTTGGAATTGCCCTGTCCATTCGTGAGTTGCGGTGAAATCGGGACTGTTAGACGCTCCAAGGTCCTCAACGGTCCGTATTTCACCGCAACTTGGAAGGGGCGAGCGGCGTTGGCCAAGCATTGTTGACGGGTTGGAACGGCTTAGGCTTGTTTGCGGCGCTTCCATTGCTTTCGGCACCAGCACATGAGTACCTCTATGAAGGGAATCGTGATGAGGATGACCCATGCGGGATGGGGCTGTGCCAAACAAAGCCACATATAGAGGAACCAGGCAATGGCGGCTGTTGCATAGACGACGCCGATCAGCTTGGAGAGATGATGTCGGTCGATAAAGTCGCCCATCGCCTCGTAGACGGGAATCAGAAAGACCAGAAAGAGCCCCATACCCCACGTGCCGCAGATGATGCCGAGCGCGAGATAGGCGAGGACGACAAGTGCAGGAAAGGGAAACTCGTTCCATGCGCGACCGATCTTGGTGTGGAAATGCTTGCCATGATGGTCGAGCTTGTCGTGTGCCTCTTTCCAGCTGGAAAACGTCTCGCCGTCGATGGCGACGGTGCCGTCGGCATTGGTATGTACGCTGTGTCCATCGTCCTCTAGCGTATCGATATGCAATCCGCCCGGCCCCACATGGACCTCTTCACCCTTGCGCTCGTTAGCCACGTGGATGCCGCTCCAACCAACATGAACCTCTTCACCTTTGTTGGGGTCGACGACGTGAATGCCGCGTGCAAGGGAAATGTCGACAAGTGGCTTGCCGTCAGGATCCACGTGCTCGGTAGAAGACTCGGTGCCTTCAGTCTCGTCGTAATTATTTGCGTCAACGTCATCGTCGGCCGAGGTGTCGACATCGCTAGCCGCTTCCCCATATAGCAACTCATCCAGTGACACGCCATACAGCGCGGCGAGTGCAATAAGGTTATCGGTATCGGGCGAGGATTCGCTGCGTTCCCATTTGCTGACAGCTTGGCGGCTTACGCCCAACTGGGCAGCAAGAGCCTCCTGGGAAAGACCGGCAGCTTTGCGGCGATCGACGAGGCGCTGTGCCATCGCAAGATCCATAGTGGTTCCTTTCATGTGGCGACCGTAATCGAATGAGCCGAGTATGCCGAGAATAACCGGTAGCGACCACCATTTCTAGTTAGAATCTGCCCCAACCCTACCGCAGCTACGAGTAGCAACCCCCTAATGGCCTGCCATTTCATGACAAATGTTAGTACGCATAACAGCCAAGAGCCCTCTCAATACGTTGCGGTGGAATAGTTCCTGTTTCATGGCTCTGCTATGCCAAACAGGAACTATTCCACCGCAACTTACTATCAGGCCACGCACCCGCAGAGTAGCTACGGGTGCCTAGGGTAGGATGCGGCGTGCATTTTTGGGAGTATTCAGCAGCCGAGGGTGCCTGCATACTGGATTTTGGGCGAAAGGCAGGCACCGTGGGCCGCATCCTGTAAAAAAACGAGCGGCTCTAGAGGCGTTGGGGCTCAGAATCGGGGCTTTCAGCGCAGTTTTGCACCCCCGCCCCCGCGCCCGCGGACCCCGGGATGCTGAATACTCCGGAATTTGCACGCCCCCCTGGGGTACCTGTGGGCAAAAAGCAACCGCCCCGTCAAAGTATGCATTTGGCGGAGCGGTTTATGCAAAAAAACTGCTGCGGGCGCGTCGGCAGCTCGCTAGAACTTGAATCCCAGGACAGGTTACTCGGCGCTCTTGAGGGCGCCGACCATGTCGATCTTGTTGAGGGTACGATTGGTAGCGAGGTTGACGATAAACGTAAAGCCAAAGGAAAGCACCACGGCGAGCACGTAGCTTAGCGGCTCGACTTCGACGTCAAAGTACAGCGACGGCATCTGCAAAATGTACGTAAAACTCTCGGCCAGCAAGCCGCCCAGCGGCACGCCCAGCGCGGCGCCAATCGCCGTGAGAATCAGTGTCTCCTTGTTGACGTAATGGTGCACCTCGCCACGGCGGAAGCCCAGCACCTTGATGGTCGCCAGCTCGCGCTCGCGCTCGGAGATATTCGTGTTGGACAGCGTAAACACCACCACAAACGACAGGCACGCCGCCATGAAGGTCACGAGCACCACAACCGAATTGATGATCGTAAAGTTCGCCTCATAGTTTT
This sequence comes from uncultured Collinsella sp., assembly GCA_902464645.1. Lineage (GTDB taxonomy): Bacteria > Actinomycetota > Coriobacteriia > Coriobacteriales > Coriobacteriaceae > Collinsella. The sequence continues at coordinate 982 of CABQKL010000074.1, read as the reverse complement.
CCCAATGCTCGGCCGTACTCGAAATCGTAAGCCAACCGTCACTCTTAAGATTCTTGCTAAACGCAATCTGGTCGGCCGACGAACCCTTAAGCAGCACAAAGACGCCGTTAAGACGTGCGCTTCGACCGAACGCACGCTCATAGGTGCCCTGCGTCATGTAAAGCGTGTTGCCCAGATAGTTAAGCGAAATGTCGCTGACTTTGACCTTGGCAACATTGAGCGACGAATCCTGGACGTGAGCCGTATCGCCCGGCTGAATCCCCAGCACCAGCTGTGAACTTTTGCTCAGATACACGTCTCCGTCACGCAAAGGCAGCGGTTCTTTGGACTCATCCTCCAGACGCACGTAATCGCCCAAGTCACTCGTGCGGTTATCGGGCACCACGATCAGCTGCACGGTCTCGCTCTTGCCGCCAAACGTAAAGGTGACGTTGTCGGTCATAATCGGCAGGGTCGAGGTCACGGTCACGTTGAAATCATTGGCCGCGCTGCGCTCATCCAATGCCGCGCACGTCTGCGAAAAATCGTCGGGATTGGCGACCGCCAGCAGGTCGTAGCGCGTGATATGCCCGTACTGTTTGGGCGAAAGCGCCACCGACGTGTCGCGAATGCCCATACCGCAGATCACGAGCGCCGTGCAGCCGGCGATACCGAAGATGGTCATAAAGGCGCGCTTTTTGTAGCGGAACAGGTTACGTGCTGCCACCTTGTTCAAAAAGCCCATGCGGCGCCAGATAAAGCCGATGCGCTCAAGCAAGATGCGAGAGCCGGCGCGTGGGGCCTTGGGACGCATGAGCGAGGCCGGGGTCTCGGCCATCTCGTGGCGGCAGGCGATAATCGTGGCACCCACCACGCCCACGGCAAACAGCGCCACCGACACGAGCGACGACACGATGTCGTACGAGAGCAGCATCTGGGGCAGCGAGTACATGTCGTCGAACACCGTAAACAGGAACAGCGGCAGGCCCACAAATCCGATGAT
>CABQKL010000073.1 GCA_902464645.1 uncultured Collinsella sp. | reverse complement strand
CCGCCGCATAGGATGCAGCCGTCGGTTACGCGAGCGCAACGGTTGGGCCGCTCGCCTTCCACTACGATGCCGCCCGAGGCACAGGCGCGAACGCAGCGGCCGCAGCCGATACAGGCTTCGCTATCGATAATCAGTCCGCTCATCTATGCCATCCCCTCGATAATCTTGGCAAGTTTCGCCGCCTGCTCGGACGCCGTTCCGTCAACGGCCTCGCACGTTTGGTCGCGGTCGGGCACAAACGATCGCACGACCTGTGTCGGCGAGCCGGCAAGGCCGCAGCGCGCGGGGTCGGCGTTCACGTCGGCAGCGTTGACCACGCGCACGTCCGCCTCCTCGGCCGCACGAATACCGGCAATGCTCGGCATACGCAGTTGGCCAATCTCCTTGGCGGTCGTCATCGCACACGGCATCTCAAGATAGACCGTCTCCTCGCCGGCATCGCAGCCGTGAACAAGCGCCAGTGAACCACAGGTCGTAAAGCCCGCGCTCTGCACGCAGCTCACGTCGGTCACGCAGGGAATCTCAAAGGCACCGGCAAGCTCGGGACCAATCTGGGCCGTATCGCCGTCCACCGCCATCTTGCCGCAGATGAGCAGGTCGAAGTCCTCGTCGAGTGCCTCGATGCCGCACTTGAGGGCATAGGTGGTTGCCAGGGTATCGGCACCTGCAAAGGCGCGATCAGTTAGCAGCAGTGCGTCATCGGCGCCTCGGGCGATGCAGTCGCGCAATAGCGATTCGGTCGCGGGGATGCCCATCGACACCACCGTTACGCGCACGTCCATGCCAAAGCCGATAAAGTCATCCTTCAGCGCCAGCGCGCATTCCAAAGCGCTCGCATCGAACGGGTTAATGACCGCCTGCTTGCCATCGCGCACGATGGTATTGGTCTTGGGATCCATCTTGACCTCGGTGCTTCCCGGCACCGCCTTGACGCACACCACCATATGGAAATCGCTCATCTTCACGCGCCCCCCTTCTGGACGAGCTCATCCAAGAGCTTCTCCGAAAACAGGTTACCGCGACCCAGCTGCCCGGCAGGATCGAGCTGGAGCTTGAGCCGCGCCGACTCGACCATGGCCTCGTGACCGTACATCGTCTCCAAGAAGCCCGCCTTGATCTTGCCGACACCGTGTTCGGCGGAGACGGCGCCGCCCATGGCCGTGACCTCGGAAGCCCACTGGGCAAAGAGCTCTCCGCCGCGGCGGTAATCCTGCGCATCGCGCGGCAGAATGTTCACATGCAGATGGTTGTTACCGATGTGCCCCCAGGCGGCAGATTCAAGCCCACTTTCGGCCAACGTGCGGCGATAAAGGGCGATGACATCGGCCAAGCGCGCGTTGGGCACCGACATGTCCGAGCCCAGTTTGGTGATGGTGGGATCCGTGCGGCGACGCTCGTCGATGAGCATGTTGACGCTCTCGGGCACCGCATGGCGGAAGAATCGCTGACACTCGCGATCGACCTCGGTGCGCGCGACCCATGTCGCATCGTCGCTGCCTCCCGCAAGCTCTAGCACCCACCCCAAGTGATACAGCTCCTCAGTCGCCTGGGCTTCGTCGTCGCAGTCGAGCTCCACGTAGACACAGACCTTGGCGTCTTTGTCGAGCGCCGGCAGCGAGGCGAACGCGGTCGACTGCTCACGCTGACGACGCAGGATATCCAGGGCGCCCGCATCGAAATATTCGATGGCAGCCGCGTGGGACAGGACGGGACGCACAGAATCGGTGAAGGACACGGCCTTGTCTTCGCTATCAAAGAAGCAGCTCACGCCCCAAACGACCGCAGGCGCCGCCTGCAGGGCAATCTCGAGCTCGGTGATGACGCCGAGTGTGCCACACGCACCGATAAACAGATCGATGGCATCCATATCGTCAGCAACGAAATAGCCCGAAGCATTTTTGGTCTTGGGCATGGTGTAGTCGGGAAGGTCGAGCTCGAGCGTGCGGCCCCGCATCGTGACGAGCGAAAGGCGACGACCCCGTGCAAAAACCTCGCCACGGTGAAGCTCGAGCAGGTCGCCATCGGTCAGCACGACATGAAGGCCCGTGACGTGAGGGCGCATGGGGCCGTAAGCGTAGCTACGGGCGCCGGAAGCGTTGCATGCCGCCATACCGCCCAGGCAGGCAGATGCCTCGGTGGGATCGGTAGGAAAGAATTGTTCGGGAGCTTCCTGGAACTCCTCGTAGGCCTCAAGCGATGCCTGGTCCCAGCCGGCAGTCGGCAGCACTTTCTTGCCCAGTTGCTTGCGCAGCTCAGACAGCACGACGCCGGGCGCCACACGCAAAAGAAAGCGGCCCTGCTCATCGCGGCGAATGCCTAGGTAGCGATTCATGCGGGAAGTATTGAGAATGTGACCGCCATGAGGCACGGCGCCGGCGGCAAGACCGGTCCGGGCGCCCTGAACCGTCACCGGGACACGCTCGGCATGGAGCTTTTTCAAAATGGCGCGGACCTCGTCCTCCGTTGTCGGAAACGAGATGCTCGAGGCCTCGCCCGATGTGCGAGACTCATCGCGGCCATACTCTTCGAACTCGTCGGTGAAGGGTTTGATGGTTGCCGACACGCGAACTCCCCCTTTAGCTAACTACAGTGTTTGCAGGGAGATGTTACCGCATCGTTTCGTCGACGTGTTCGAGACCGTCTCCATAATTGGCGATTTTTACGTTCGTGCAATTCGGCGAGCGGCAAGGTTTCCTCGGCAGACGATGCTTTTGACACATGTCGCTTTACCGCCAGCGACCACGCAATTGTCGCTCGAAAAAAGTTGAAGTAATTTTTACCACCTTTTACCTGCGGAGATGTCAATCCGTCAAGCATTTGGTCAGAAATTGGTCAAGTAGTGACTGATACGGTCGGCATCAACAGCCAAAACCAATGGAAGTTTTGGCCCCAGAAGCAGGGAGGTTCCCATGGCATATTACTGGCCCCAGTACGGCGTCGCCATCGAGGTCGACGACGATCCCTATCTCCTGCCTTTCGACGAAGAGGCGTTCCCCGATACGGCGGTCTACCACGTCACCACCGATGTTATCTGCGACCCCGAGTCGTTCTCGGCGCTCGCCCACCACATCGCGCGCATCCACACCATCGAGCTCCCTCACGACTTCGACGAGCTCATCTACTCGCGCCGCCTGATGCTTCACATGCTCTTTGGAGCGGACCCGTCCACGTTCGCGCGTGTCTACACCACCAAGGACGCCGCATGAGCGCGAAGAAGCCGCCCCGCCTTGCAGGACTGGGACGTCGCAAGAAACTCGTCGTTGTCTGCCTGGCTATCGTCTGCGCCCTCATCGCCGTAGGGTTATACGCCTGGCAGTCGCAGCCCGTGCCCGAAGCGGGCGCCTCGGTCACGACGGCAGAGGGTAAATCGCGCCAAGAAATCCAGGATGAGCTCGACGCCATCGTCCGCGACAACATGATGACGATCTCGGTCGCGCCGGTCGCACAGTTGCAGGAAGGCGGCAAGCTGCGCGTCAACGTGCAAAACGTCCAAGACAACAAGTTTCCCCAGCGCTTCCGCGTGATTCAAAACGACGAGACCATCTATGAGTCCGGTGTGGTCGAAGCCGGCAAGACGGTTGAGACCTGTCCCGCCGGCGATATCCAAGAAGGCGAGGCATATATCGAGATTCAGGCGCTCGATGCCAAGACCTACGACACCCACGGCAATCCGACGCGCGTCAAAGTGCGGGTGGCCCAGGCAGAAGGCTAGTGGCCGACGCGCTCGCAGGGGCAGCACCCTGCCCCCATTCGTCCAACCATCACGGAAACAGTCCGTGACGAGTAGAAAGGATCGATTATGAACACACCCATGAACCTGAGCGGAGCCAGGGCACTCGCCGTGGGCGCAGGGCTTGCGCTCGCACTTGCGATGGGCGCCGCGCCAACGGCGGCCATGGCAGAGGTGCGCGTTGGAACCACCGATGTGACGGTGAAGGCCGACATTAGCAATGTTTCGTTTAAGGCGCCAACGGTCATCCCCTTTGCCGCCAATGCAGACGGAACGCTTGTAGGACCCTCCGGCAAGACGCTTACCATCGACAACCTCTCGGCATATGGCATCCACGTCACTAACATGAAGGTCACGGCCAAGAACGACTGGACAATCGTTGCAGACGCAAAGACGGGCTCGGCCCAGAACTCCATCGATTTTAAGGTTGGCCCCGATAAGGCAGAAAAGGATGCCAGCTCGGCGACTCAGACTACGGGCCTCGATCTTTCCAAAGACGAAAGCTTCGACATGAAGTACGAGGGCATTGCCGACGGAACGGACAAGATCAAGCTCAATGTGAGTGGCCACGTCGCCCGCGTCACGCGTGACATCTACCACGCCACCGGCACGGGAGATCAAGTGGCAAGCATCACCTGGACGGTCGAGCCCGGTGCGCACGCCACGTCCTAAGGCGATTGCACTGGCCGCCATCGTCGGCATCTTGGCATCCGCACCTGCCATGGCCTTTGCTCAACAAGAGCAAGCGCAGGCGGCCACAGAAGTGACCGTCGACCTTTCGGGCCTTAATCGCGGCAGCCGCCACGAGCCGCTCGCTCAGACGAGCGACACCCGGCAACTCATTGCGGCGGGCGTCGCCACGGCGGGAGCAGGACTGACGTGCCTTGGCCTGCACATCAAACGCAACCAATAGCCAAGCACGACCGGAGTACGCGGAATAGATAGGAGAACCATGGCACCCAAAAACCTTTTGCCCGTTGCCGCGCTCTGCAGCGCACTGGCGAGCGGTACGCCTTTCGCCGCTTGGGCGACGCCTGCCACGGCAAACTCCCTACCGCAAGCTCTGAACCCCGTGGCGAATTCGTCGAGTATCGTCGCCTGCCAACGTTTTTCGCTCGCACACGCCACGGTCCGAACCTCGGGATGCCTTCACCGCAATACGGTCGACTCGATAGTCGTGGATATCAAGCGACCGGACAAGGAGAACGGCCCCCAGACAGGTTATGCCATCTGCACATGGAAATCGGCTGCAGTCGACGCCGATGGCGACCCATGCGACTTAGAGCTGCACATCGATATTGACTCGGTCGATGACTCGGCGAACGGGGCGAAGGTCGTCTTCGACAGCGCGGCCTATGAAGAAGAAGGAGGGGGTGTATGCCTGGGCTGCGTTCCCTCGAATGTCGATGGCGCGCAGCCCATCATCTCCTTTACGGCATCGCTGCGACTGACCAAGGCAGACACCGAAGCCATCGCAACGGGAGATGCGCCTTTGCTGTTCTACGCTGGCGACGCGGACGACCAAGAGGCTCAAAGCAATAGACAGAAGGGCTCGCTTAACCTCACGCGCGGATCAGAACCCGCCCCCATCAATATCGATGCCCAGGAGCCGGGCGTGCAGCGCATTCTCGCCGATCCGGCGCTGCTCCAAATGACATGGCACGGAGTGGGGTCCGTCGGGATTGCTGCTCCTATATCGAGCGATAATGACAAATCCCCCAAAGACGAGATCGCAGACGCACCGCCACATGTTGACGATGCAGACGATGCATCGTCAGAAGACAACGCTGCGGTTCCTCTCGAGAAGTCAGGCGACACCGCCACCGAACTAGGCGATCCCCAACCGAAAGACGGCCTGAAATTTGCCGCTCCCCCAGATGTCGACGAAGACAACTGTTGCATGATGGTCGCGCTCGACCACACGGAAACCGTCGATGCCGCAAGCATTGAGCCAGTCGCTGCCAATGCGCCCCGCCGCAAAAATATCCTCATCGCATTCCCCAATACCGTCGAGCTCGTCTTTTTGCCTTCGGGTGAAGTCGTCGCGCCTACGGCACTTACAGCAGTGGGAGCAAGGAGCGCATCGAACGACATCCAAGCTATCTCGGCACTTGATGCCACGACGACCGCCAAGTTGCACCTTTATTCCGTTGCAGCAGACGGAACGCGAACCGAAGAATTCGATGGAACCAAGCTTTTGGTTCCTCGTCGCATCGGTATCCAAGAAGACGTCCCCTATCAAATGGAACTTGAAGGGTTCGATCGTGCACGAGATGCCGACATCATTGCCGCGGCCATCGAGTCCCCACAGCACCTCATGACGCTGCGCTTCGACTTTAGCCCCGTCCTATCCTAGACCGCTAACCGCCGCTTGGCTCGGATACTGAACGCTCCCTTCCCCGTTCTGCTACGATTGCCGCGTTGGCATCAATTACAGGAGGGTTCATGCCAGGTTTAGGAACGATCATCAACGTCGCGCTTTTGATCGCGGGCGGTCTGCTGGGCCTCATGGGTGGGCGCTTCATTACGCCCCGCATCCAAGACACGCTCATGAAGGCGTCGGGGCTGTGCGTTCTGTTTATCGGCCTGGGCGGCACCATGCAAAAGATGCTCGTTATCGATGGAGAGACGTTGGCGACCACCGGCACTACCATGCTTATCGTCTCATTTGCCCTTGGTTCGCTCATCGGCGAGGCCATCAACCTGGAGGCCGCCATCGAGAACCTCGGCGAATGGCTCAAGCGCAAAACCGGCAGCGAGGGTGACAACGAGTTCACCAATGCCTTTGTCTCGACATCGCTCACCGTGTGTATCGGCGCCATGGCCATCGTAGGATCGATTCAGGACGGTCTGCTCGGCGACTGGTCCACGCTTGCCCTGAAGGGCGCGCTGGACTGCATCATCGTCTGCACCATGACGGCCTCGCTTGGCCGCGGCTGCATCTTCTCGGCCCTGCCCGTTGCCGTATTCCAGGGCACGATCACGCTTTTTGCCGGCGCACTCTCCCCCATCATGACCACCGCAGCCCTCGACAGCCTTTCGCTTGTGGGCTCCATGCTCATCTTCTGTGTTGGCGTTAACCTTATTCGACCTCAGACCTTCCGCACGGCCAACATGCTCCCCTCCGTCGTCGTGGCGGTTGTCTACGCCCTCCTGTTCTAAACTATCTGCATAGTGCTATCTCGAACACCTGTTTGATGCTGTGCTATGATATGAGGTCACCGACACCATATAGGGAGAGGAGAGGGCGGTGGCCGACCAGGACGTCAAGATGCTCATCGAGCGCATTATGGCCGAGGCCCGGACCCATCAGTCCGCCCGCTTCTCAAACGAAATCTATGCTGACGAGCCGATTCTCAAGACCGGTCGTCAGATGCAGAACTTCCTCCCCGACCAGTACCGCAAGATGCGCGAGATATCGCGCTGGCAGGATGACCCCAAAGGCGGCGCGGGTCGCTGGCTTTCGGAAGCTGAGCTTTTCTACCGCCAAGGCCTGCTGATGGCCGACTTTGAGGACGACTGCCCCTACAACGGCACCTTTAAGTCGTACTTTCCCACCTACAATGCCATGAGCGATCGACAGTTGCGCGGCTACTTTACCTGGCGTGCCCAAGTGCGTCGCGGAACCGTCGAGGAAACGTCTACGTCCTTTGCCTTTCTGTATCTCTATGAGCTGATTTGCGGCATTGGCGTCGACAATCCGCGGGACGGCTATGACAAGATCAAGGCATTTTGGGATGCCTATCGCGCCTTTGAACCCGGCATCGACCGGTTCGCACGTGTGTGGTTGCAGGACTATGCCGTGTTCCATGAGCTCGACCCCAAGCTGCTTCGCGACTCTAAAACCGTCATGTTCGATAACGCCCTTATTGAACTGCGACGCGCGGCGCGAGACCTTGTACCAGCACCGGCACCGTCCGGCCAGACCCTCAAGCGTCGCAAGACCTCCGAGCCCACGCTTCCCCTTCCGCCCGATGAGGCGCATGAGGAGCGGCTCATGGCTGCCATCGACGCACTCTCGACGTACAACCTGAATAACTCACGGCTCGACCGTTCCCACCATCGCGACCTGCGCCACGTGGCATGCGCCGTGTATGTCCGTATGGCGCGTTACTATGACACGCACCGAAAGACCGGCATCGTAGCGAGCTTGTTTGGGGAGGAGACGGCCATGCCCTACACCATGTTTGCCTCGGCCGTGTTCTTTGCGCCCGAGCGCCACGAGGACTGTGAATATCGCCTGGACCCCATTCACATCTACCGCTGCCAAAATGGCTTTTGGGAATGCATGCGCATCCACGGCAGCAGACAAAAAAGCAGCAAGCTCGGTGAGATGATGCGTGCTTGTGATCAGCGCCTGCGCTTGGCACTGGATCCCGGCCATCCCCTTAAGGAAGAGAAGGTCCCCAAATATCTAGCTAAGATTATCGATGACGAGATCACGGCATGGCTTTCATGGGATGCCGCGTACCAGCCCGTCAAGATCGATATCGACCTGAGCCAGCTGGGGCACATTCGGAGCGCCGCCGCACAAACGCGCGAGGCGCTTTTGATCGACGAGGAGCGCGAGGACGGCACGTTTGCGGATGCCGAGGTGGCAGTAGCCGAACGACGGAAAGCCGAGCCCGTGGCCGACACGATCGCCGAACCAGTCGCGACGGCCATGCAGCAGGACGAGGCTAGCGAGCCAACCATCTCCACCGAGCAGTTTGGCGTCGTAGCCCCGCTCCTCGCACCAGCGCCCACGCCCGCCGACACCGCGTCCGCACTCGATTCCGCCGCAGACGCCTATCTTCGAGCACTACTCGAGCAAAACGCAGCGCAGACGGCATCGGCGGTGGCACAGTCGGGCAAGAGTGAGGACATGCTCGTCGACAGCATCAACGAAGCGCTCTTTGACCTGGTGGGCGACACCGTTATTGAATTTGGCTCAGAAGGACCGCAAATTATCGAGGACTACGAAGCAGACGTGAGAGGATACCTAGACCATGAGTGATACCGCACCCGCAGCACCCCGCGTGCCCAAGCGCGTCGCCGCCGTCATTCTCAACTCGCTCAAGGGCGGTGTTGTCCCGCGCATCGGCCTTCCCTACATCACCGTGGGACGAGAGGTCGAGATCCGTGCTCTGCTCACCGACCTGAGCCTCATCGCCGATGGCGGCGCAAGCTTCCGTTTCCTAGTCGGTCGCTACGGCGCCGGCAAGAGCTTTTTGCTCCAGACCATCCGAACGCATGCCATGGGCGAGGGCTTTGTGGTCGCCGATGCCGACCTTTCCCCTGAGCGCCGCCTACAGGGCGGCCAGGGCCAGGGCCTCGCCACCTATCGCGAGCTCATCCGCAACATATCGACCAAGACGCGCCCCGAGGGCGGCGCACTCAACCTTATCCTGGATCGTTGGGTCGCCTCGTGTGCCGACGCCGACGAGTCTGCCGTTAATGCCCAACTGGCCCCGCTCGAGGAGATGGTCCACGGCTTTGACTTTGTCCGCATGCTCCGCCGTTATCGCACGGCCGTCTCGGAGGGTGACGAAGAAGCTATGAGCCGCGTGACCAAATGGATCCGCGGCGAATACCGCACCAAGAGCGAGGCGCGCGCCGAGTTGGGCTCCTCGACCATCATCAGCGACGACGACTGGTACGACTACGTTAAGCTCATTGCACGCTTTTTGGTCTGCAGCGG
>CABQKL010000072.1 GCA_902464645.1 uncultured Collinsella sp. | reverse complement strand
CGGCACGCCCGCCTCGCCGGCAACAGCCTTGGCGAGCAGGGTCTTACCGGTACCCGGAGGGCCAACAAGGAGAGCACCGCGCGGCAGCTTGGCGCCAATTTCCTCGTAGCGCTGCGGTTTCTCCAGAAAGTCAACGACCTCCTTGAGGGATTCCTTGGCCTCTTCCTGGCCAGCGACATCCTTAAAGGTCACGCCCACATCCTTGGAGGCGATCACGCGCGCGCCGGACTTACCCAGTCCACCGCCGCCAAAGCCACCGCCGCCAAAGTTCATCGACGGGCCGTCATCGCCCATAGCCTTCTTCATACGGCGGTTGAGCCACCAACCGATCAGGAAGAAGATGGCCATGGGAAGAATAAGCGTAAGCAGGTAGTAGGTCATCAGACCCGAGTTTTTATCGGGAACGACCGACTCCAGGGACGCACCGGATTCAAGCACACGATCGGTAAAGCCCGCGTCATTCGGCACACCGGTCGTCTTGTAGGCGATGTTCTCGTCCTCGCCCTTCTTGGTGTAATAAATGGTGTAATCGTCGGTATTGTACTCGACCTTGTCGACACTCTTCTTATCGAGCGCTTTGACAAACGTCGAGTAATCGGTCTTCGTAATCTGCTGCGTGTGACCGATGTTGGGGAACAGAACGGTCGAGAGCACGAGGTAGACGACGAAGGCGATGAGCACGTAGAGGATCATATTCCGTCTACGTTTGTTGTCATCCATCTCCATCTGCTTGAACTCCATCTACTGGGGTTGATAATGCTATCTAGAATACCCAACCCGGACGGCGATAAACCGACGCCGGGCACGAAAGGACAGAGATGGCATCACTGGAAGTCGGCAAGGTTCAGATCTACACGGGCGACGGCAAGGGCAAAACCACGGCTGCGCTGGGACTGGCGATGCGCGCCACGGGTTATGGACTCGACGTACTCATGCTGCAGTTTGCCAAGAAGCTGCACTGCGCCGAACACGATGCCGCGCCGCGCCTGGGACTGCGCATTATACAGGCCGATCGCAACACGCCCGAGGCTTGCGCCGAGCAGATCATGGAACTTGCACGCGAACAGATCTCGCAGGTCGACGTGCTCATTTTGGACGAACTCGGCGAGGCCATGCGCCGCGACTTTGTGACGCGCGAGGATGTCGAAGCGCTGATCGCGATAAAGCCCGCCACTACGGAGCTCGTGCTCACCGGCCGGGGCCTGCTGCCCCTCGCAGACCTCGCGGACCTGGTCACCGAAATGCTTCCCATCAAACATTACTTCGACGAAGGCCTCCTAGCCCGCCAAGGCATCGAATACTAATTGATCCGAAGAGGACGGAGGGAAACGGATCATTTCGCCTTATCGCCGGGCCAATGATCCGTTTTCCTCCGTCCCCAAGGAATCATTAGGCAGTGGCGCGGCCTAACCAGTTGCCGCTGTGGTGGTAGATGGTAAACATCGTGGCCGTGATGAGCCAGGTTACGGGGTAAACCAGCAGCAGGTGCTCAAGCGACGGATCGAACGGCATAATCGCAAACACCCAGATCACCCTGAGCACGACGGTGCCAAAAATCGTGAGCAGCATGGGCTGCAAGCTCACGCCGGCGCCGCGGATAGAGCCCGACGCGTTCTCGATAATCGAGAAGATTGCGTAGAACGGCGCGATGAAATGAAGAATCGTCGTGGTGTACGCCGCAATCGAAGCATCGTCGACAAATAGACGCGACAGAGGACCCGAGAACACCAGCAGCACGGCAGACAGGCCACCAATGAGCATAAACGACAGCACGAGCGACGTATGGTAGCCCTTGCGCATGCGCTCGTAGTTGCGCGCGCCAAAGTTCTGTGCCGAGAACGTGGTGATCGACACGCCAAGCGCCTCGGTAACCATCCAGACAATGCCATCCAAACGGCCCGAAAGACCCCAAGCCGTGGTGACATCGGCGCCAAACGAGTTGACCGACACCTGAATCAAAACGTTGGAAATCGAATACGCAGCAGACTGAAAGCCAAGCGGTAGACCACACGAGATCATGCTCTTACAAATGCCAGGATCAATGCCGAGTTTGGACAGTGAAAGCCGCCACGCACCCGGTGCGTGCATCATGCGAATCACGATCATCGTGGCGTTGGAGCAAATGGTCAGCGCCACCGCGATGCCGCAGCCCAGAGCCTCCATATGAAGCACGGCAACGAAGATAACATCCAGCACCGCATTAACAAGGCAGCCGGAAGCGATGATCACAGCAGGCCCGCGCGTGTCGCCCACGGCGCGCAGCAGTGCCGTTCCCATATTGAGCAGCAGCGCCGCAACCATGGCGGCAAAATAGCAACGAGCATAGGCCACGCCCTCAGCCAATAGCTCATGCGGCGTGTTCATAAGCACCAGCATGGGCTCAACGAACACTATGCCAAGAATCGAGAAAACGATACCGCCCACCAGCGCGAGGGTCATGGCCGTATGGACCGAACGACTCAGTCGCTCATCATCGTGCTGGCCAAAATACTGACCGGTAATGACCGCGCAGCCGGCGCCGACGCCAACGCAAAAGCCAATGCAGAGCTCGGTGAGCACCATCGTGGCCTGAATGCCACCCAGTGCAAGCTTGCCGCCAAACTGGCCGACGATATAGGTACCGATAAGCGTGTAGGCCTGTTGAAAAAACGAACTAAAAAAGATGGGAACGCACAGCGAAAGCAGCTGCTGCCAAATAACACCCTGCGTTACATCGATAGCCGTAGATTTCTTAGCCACACGCCCTCCCCACCAGCATACGTCAAACAACAAAACGGCAATTTAAGGCCAAAACCAATAGCAGCTTAGCACCGACCGGCGTCGACCGAAACACCCCGAGTCAGAGCCCGGTGCGAACTATCTGCCTAGTGATACAAACCCGGCTGGTAGTGATACTCATTGCTCACATGCGGGCACAGCTGCCAAAAGGCGACGGCACTCGCCGCGGCCACGTTGAGCGAATCGACCCCGTGCGCCATCGGAATGCGCACGGCCCGGTCGCAGCCCGCGATGGTCTTGGCGCCCAGGCCGGCACCCTCGGTGCCCATAAAGATTGCCAGGCGGTCAATCTCCTGTAGCGCGGGATCGTCCAACGACACTGAATCGTCCGTCAACGCCATGGCGGCACACGAAAAACCGGCATCGTGCAGCGCCGCCAGGCCGTCATGCGGCCACACGCGCGCCTCACTGCCAATACGCGTCCACGGCACTTGAAACACGGTCCCCATGCTCACGCGGGCCGAGCGACGGTACAGCGGGTCGCAGCACGTCGGGCTGACCAAAATACCGTCAACGTTCAATGCGGCAGCAGAGCGGAAAATCGCGCCAACATTGGTGTGGTCGACAATACCCTCGAGCACGCACACGCGCACCGGACGCTCCCCCGCCGCCTCGACGACGCCGCCCAAGAACTCATCAACCGGAATCTGCCGCGGGCGACGAAACGCCGCAAGCGCACCGCGCGTCACGTTAAAGCCCGTCAATAGCTCCATGAGCTCCATGGAGGCAACGAACACAGGAACAGGGCTGGCGTCCTCGCGCGCAACCAGGCGCTCAAACAGCGGCATCATCTGATCGAGCCAGCGTTCGCCCAAAAGAAAGCTCACCGGCTGGTATCCGGCACGGACCGCGCGCTCAATAACCTTGGCGCTCTCGGCGATAAAGATGCCCTTTTGCGGCTCCAACACGCAGCGCAGCTCGCGCTCGGTCAGTCGCACGTAGGCATCGAGCCGCTCGTCCTCGAGCGAATCAATTCGCAGAACCTCAACGGCATCAGTCATAACAGCAAGCCCGTACCCTTCTTACAGCAGCATCTATATCAAACGAGGCGACGCCAGGCGCCGCCCCTTCCTCATTCCAACCCGATAATACCGTGGGCAAATAGGAGATTTAAGCATCAACGCGACGATACGTCACGAACTCATAATCGAGGCCTTCGTCGCCCTCGCCCGCGGCAATCGTGGCAACCCCTTCGCGCCGCGCAACTTCCCACGCGGGATCGGCGTCCAAGTCGGGAAAGTACGTGTCCACGGCATGGGTGCAATGGTTGTGCGTGACCTCGGCCTCGGCGCAATACGGCAAAAACTGCCGATAGACATCGCCGCCGCCGATCACCCACGCAACGGGCTCATCGGCAACCGCAGCGAGCGCCTCGTCGATACTATGCACCACGTCGACGCCCTCGACCGCAAAATCCTCGTCGCGGGTAAGCACGATATTGCGACGGTTCTTGAGCGGACGCCCACCGGGAAAACTCAGCAGCGTCTTACGCCCCATGATGACCGGGCAACCCTTGGTGCAGGCCACAAAATGGCGCATGTCGGCGCGATTGGACACCACCATGTCGCCCTCGCACCCAATGCCCCAATCGTCACACACGGCGACAATGGCAGAAAGCTTACACGTCATGAGCGCCACCTACACCGCAATAGGAATGTTCTTGACCTGCGGGCCGTGCTCATAGCCCTCGACGATCAGGTCGTCGGTCGTAAACGCATAGAAATCATGCAAATCGGGGTTAAGCGTTACCTTAGGCGCCGCAAACTGCGGACGCTCGATAAGTTCACGGACGATATCGACATGACGGTCGTAAATGTGGGCATCGGCAATCACATGCAGCAGCTCGCCGGGAATCATATCGACCGACTGCGCGACCATCATCAGCAAAATGGCGTACTGGCACACATTCCAGTTGTTGGCGGCCAAAATGTCTTGGCTGCGCTGGTTGAGAATCATGTTGAGTGTGGGCTTATCGTCCTGCGGGCGCTGCGTCACGTTATAGGTCACGCTGTAGGCGCACGGATACAGGTGCATCTCGGACAGGTCGCTAAACACGTAGGTGTTGGTCATGATGCGGCGGCTGTACGGCGTGTTCTTAAGGTCGTACAGCACGCGGTCCATCTGGTCAAAGTCACCCTCGGCATAATGGCTTTTCTGCCCAATCTGGTACCCGTAGGCCTTGCCGATAGAGCCAGTCTCGTCGGCCCACTCATCCCAAATATGGCTGTTGAGGTCGCGGACGTTATTTGACTTCTTTTGATAGATCCACAAGATCTCGTCCATGGCAGACTTAAGCGCCGTGCGACGCAGTGTGAGCGCGGGAAACTCCTCACGCAGGTCGTAGCGAGCCGTAACGCCAAAGTTTTTAATGGTATAGGCAGGGGTGCCGTCCTCCCACACCGGTCGGACCTTTTGACCCTCGGTGGTGGTGCCATGGTCCAAGATATCGCGGCACATGGTTACAAACTGTTGATCAGCCTTGCTCATTGACCCTCCTGTCAGTCGCCTATAAGCGAAATTCATTGTAGCCCAGGCGCACGCGACCCCACAGCCCAAACATAAGCCCTCATTTTCTGACATATGCCAGAAATTCCTTGCGCATATCCGCACGTTCGATATTCTATTGTTGACATATGTCAGATAAGGAGTGCGCATGGCAGGAAGACGCGAAAAATTGCGCCGTGTTGGAATCATCCCCGAATACCGCGGCTTTACTCCCGATGGCCTTGCCAGCGGAGACGCCATCGATATGACGGTCGACGAGCTCGAGGTTCTGCGCCTGTGCGACCTGGAAGGCCTTAATCAGGAGACCGTCGCCCAGCAAATGGGCATCGCTCGTGCCACTGTGGCGGCTATCTGCAGCCGCGCACATCGCAAGGTGGCAAACGCGCTGGTCAATGGGCGCGCGCTGAGTATCGAGGGCGGTAATATCGCATACTCCCCCATCACCACGACAACGGCCGCATGGCCAGCAAAGGAGGTCGGCACCATGAGGGTGGCAACGACGTACGACAACGGCAACATCTTTATGCACTTTGGCCGCAGCGAGCAGTTCAAGATCTACGACATCCAGGGCGGCAAGGTGCTCAACGAGCAGGTCGTAGGCACCGGCGGCACCGGTCACGGCGCCCTGGCGGGTCTGCTTGCCAACGGTGGCGTAGACACGCTCATCTGCGGCGGTATCGGAGGCGGGGCCATCAACGCGCTCACCCAGGCTGGCATCACGGTCTATGCGGGCGCCCAGGGCAGCTGCGATGCCTGCGTCGAGGCCCTCATTGCCGGCACGCTCGCTCAAACCGGCGAGGCCACCTGTGACTGCCATGGCCACGACCACGAGCACACCCACGAGCATGGCGAGTCCTGCGGCTGCCACGGTCACCACGACCATGATGGGCACGAGGGCTGCGGCTGCCACTAGCGGCAAACCCGCGCGTCAGGACGCTTCCGCGCATGCGACAACCTGCAAACAAACGGCGAAGGCCGCCTGGAATACCATCCAGGCGGCCTTCGCCGTTGTCGACTCAATCAAGCCGTTATTTCTTATTGCGCATCTGAGCTTCCATCTGGCGCAGCAGATCCATATCGGACTTAGGACCGCCCGTTCCCAGGCCACCCATGCCGCCCAGGCCCATGGCATCCAGACCGGGAATATTGGGCATGCGCATCTTTTTGCCCTTCTTACCCTTTTTGCCCTTCTTGCCACCGGCCTGCGCCTGATTGGCCATCGTGCGCATGCGGCCCATCATCTTGTTCATCTCGCCCCACTGCTTCATAAGGCTGTTGACCTCGGTGGGAGTCACGCCGGCGCCCTTGGCGATGCGGGCACGACGCTGACCGTTGATGATAGACGGACGCAGGCGCTCCTCCTTGGTCATCGACATGATAATGGCCTCATTCTTATCGAAGATACCCTCATCCAGGTTGCCACCCATCTGGTTGAGCGCACGCTGGCCACCGGGGAGCATGCCCAGGATGCCCTTCATGCCGCCCATCTTCTTGACGGCCTTCATCTGGTCGAGCATGTCGTTCATGGTGAAGCCCTCGCGCAGCATGCGCTCGGCAGCCTCGAGCTGCTCGGCGTCGGCCGCCTCCTGGGCCTTCTCGATAATGCCGACAACGTCGCCCATGCCCAGAATACGCTTGGCCATACGATCGGGATAGAACGGCTCCAGCGAATCGGGCTTCTCGCCCATGCTCACGAACTTAATGGGCTTACCGGTCACCTGGCGCACAGAAAGCGCGCCGCCACCACGGGCATCGCCGTCGAGCTTGGAGATAATCACGCCGTCAAAGTCGGTGCGCTCGGCAAAGGTCGAGACGACGTTGACGATATCCTGGCCGGTCATGGCATCGACGACCATCAGCACCTGATCGGGCTTGACGGCCTTCTTGATGTCCACGGCCTCCTGCATCATCTGCTCGTCGATCTGCAGACGACCGGCGGTATCGACGATGACCACGTCGCGCAGGTGGTCGACAGCCTCCTGGATGGCGCCCTTGGCGATGTCGACCGGATGCTCGCCGTCACCGCGAAAGACCGGCACGCCGATCTCGCCGCCAAGCGTGGCCAGCTGGTCGGCAGCGGCGGGACGATAGACGTCGCACGCGGCGAGCAGCGGCGAGCGGCCCTGCTTCTTGAGCAGGTAGGCCAGCTTTACGGCAGCCGTGGTCTTACCGGAGCCCTGCAGGCCCACGAGCATGATGACATTGGGAATGCGGTTGCTAAAGACGAGCTTGCTCTCGGTGGAGCCGAGCATCTCGGTGAGCTCGTCGAGCACGATCTTGACGACGTTTTGCGCCGGCGACAGCGACTCCATGACCTCGGCGGTCATGCAGCGCTCCTTGGTCTTGGCGACGAACTCCTTGACGACCTTGAAGTTGACGTCGGCCTCGAGCAGCGCCATGCGAATGTCGCGCATGGCCGAGGTGATATCGGCCTCGGTCAATTTACCCTTGCCGCGCAGGCGGTCAAATGTGTCGTTGAGGCGATCGCTCAGAGAATCAAACACTAGTCACTCCTTAATTGGACTCGCCCACCAGGGCGCGGCAGAAATCTTTGGCATTGAACTCCTGCAGGTCATCGACCTGCTCGCCCACGCCCACGCGCAGGATCGGAAGCTTGAGCTTCTCGGCCACGGCCATGGCGATACCGCCCTTAGCCGTTCCGTCGAGCTTTGTCATGATAATACCGTCCAGACCCAACGCCTCGTTAAACTCGAGCGCCTGGTTCAGACCGTTTTGGCCCGTCGCGGCATCTATCACGAGGACAACCGAGACGGGCATGGGGCCGGCGGCCATATTGGCGGCGCGCTTACGCGTCACGTTGACCACCTTGGCGAGCTCGCGCATGAGCTCGGGGCTCGTGTGCAGACGGCCGGCGGTGTCGATAAGCACCAGGTCGCTGCCGCGCTTATCGGCCTCGTCGAGCACGTCATAGCAAACGCTTGCCGGGTCGGAGCCGCGGTCGCGCTTGATGACGGGGACGCCGGCGCGCTGGCCCCACACATCGAGCTGCTCGATGGCGGCGGCGCGGAAGGTATCGGCTGAGCCGATCACGACATTTTTACCGCGGGCAGCCATGGCACTCGCGATCTTGCCGACCGTCGTGGTCTTGCCGGCACCGTTAATGCCCACAAACAGCACGCAGCTCGGCGTGTCGGCGAACGGATCGCGCTCAACGGGCACAAAATGCTGCTCGAGCTGCTCGGCCAGGGCGCGACGGAGTTGCGGGGCGGTCTTGAGGTTCTTCTTGGCCGCGGCATCGCGCAGGTCATCGGACACCTTAATCGCGACCTCGGCACCCATGTCACCCATGACGAGAGTGTCCTCTAGGTCCTCCCAAAAATCCTCGTCGACCTCGCCGCCAAAATAAAAGACCTCGTTGAGGGCCTCGCGGCTGCGCTCAAGTCCGCGCGAGAGAGCATCGAAGAATCCCATTATGCATTCACGACCTTTCCGGTTTCGCGATCGAGTTTTTGCGAGACGACGCGACTGACGCCGTCGGCTTGCATCGAGACGCCGTAGAGGACGTCAGCGTCCTCCATAGTACGGCGCTGATGCGAGATAACCAAGAGCTGCGTATCGGAACGCAACACGTCGAGCGCGCCGATGAGCTTGGACAGGTTGGCGTCATCGAGTGCCGCCTCGACCTCGTCCAGCACATAGAACGGCACCGTACGCGTGCGATACACGGCAAAGAGCAGGGCGAGCGCCGTCAGGCTCTTCTCGCCGCCCGACATGAGCATCATCTTGGTGATGCGCTTGCCGCGCGGCTGCGCCACGACCTCGATGCCCGTCTCGGCCGGATGCTCGGGGTCGGTCATCTCCAGATGTGCCTGGCCGCCCGGGAACAGCATGGCGAAGATCTCGCGGAAGTTCGCATCGACCTTCTCAAAGGTCACCAGGAAGGCTTTACGCATCTTGCGGTCGATGGCCACCGTGATCTTGGTGAGCGCCTTGCGTGCGCTCTCAAGATCGGCCAGCTGCTCCTCGATGTAATCGGCGCGGCGCTTGAGCTGCTCGTACTCCTCCATGGCAACCTGGTTCACAGGGCCCAGGTTGTTGATCTGGCGCACGAGCTGATTGAGCTCGCGCTCGGCGGCGTCGCGGTCGGTAGGCGCAGGAAGCATGAGCGCTTCCTCGAGCACCGTGGTGCCATCGGCGGTAATGGCCTTGAT
>CABQKL010000071.1 GCA_902464645.1 uncultured Collinsella sp. | reverse complement strand
ACAGAGCCCGAAACTCTCATGGAGCCAGTGACAGGAATCGAACCTGCAACCCACTGATTACAAATCAGTTGCGCTACCGTTGCGCCACACTGGCACACTTGGCGCTTTCGCGCGAAGCCTGTTAAGAATAAAGGAATTGCGGACGAGGCGCAACAGACCCTTTGACCGACCACATCTCAAAACCCTTCGTCAGAACGAATAGTTTTAATTACAATGGAACAGATAAAACTATTCGTTCTGGCGAAGGGTTTCGCGATGCTGACCACGAAGGAAGCTGCAGAGCTACTCGACATCACCCCGCGCAGGGTGCAAGAGCTCATAAAAAACGGAGCACTTGAGGCACGCAAGGCTTCTGGTGTATGGCTCATCGACAAAGACAGCGTCAACGCACGACTCCGCTCCGTGACCAAAACGGGGGGACGTCCCCGCCGCGGCCACGGTAAGAGCGAGATCGCATTCACCCTCATGAATCGCACACACGAAGTCGCTCAGCTGGTCTACAG
Source organism: uncultured Collinsella sp. (assembly GCA_902464645.1). Classification (GTDB taxonomy): domain Bacteria; phylum Actinomycetota; class Coriobacteriia; order Coriobacteriales; family Coriobacteriaceae; genus Collinsella. The sequence goes on along the minus strand of CABQKL010000071.1, from coordinate 9,054 downwards.
CACATCGCGAAAAGACTTTACCCACATCGGCGCCGACATAGATTACGCCCACGCCCCTATTGGAGTATTTGGCCCTAATAGCCCCATATCGCTCGACTCCTTCCGCATCTGGTGGCGCGGCCGCGGTATCCCGCTCGCACGCATTGGGCTAGCCTCTCTGCTTGCAGAAGCCGCAGTCGATGTTCCCGATGAACTCGTCCAGCGAAATCTCGGCCTCTCCATATCCGACCAGTATTGGATTAGACCCCAAGGTTCCGGTCTCGCCTGGGAGGATATCAACTTCTTCAATAACGCCTTTGATGACGTCTCACTGTCCATTGCGCCCTTTGCCCCAGAGGGAAAAGCGGCTGCCGCAAAGCCCGATAACACCTCGGACGGCAATCTTCAAAAGTACTGGACGTGCGAGGGCGAGCATCGAATTCTACATAAGGCAGGAACGCACCTGAACCAGGAACCTTATAACGAGCTTGTGGCGACCGCACTCCACCGTCGCATCCTAAACGCCTGCGATTATGTGCCTTACTCGCTCGAGGGCACGGGCACTTCCGCTCTGAGCATATGCGATGTCTTCTTAACTGATGAAGAAGAGTATGTCCCTGCGTTCTATGTAAACCAGTACGCAAACGCAGATGAAAGACTAACCGACTACGAGCGATATGTAGCAAACTGCGAGAAGCTCGGGGTAACAGGCGTCAAGGATGCCCTTGACCGCATGATCGTATGCGACGACATCATCGCCAACTATGACCGTCATTGGCGTAACTTTGGCCTTGTGCGAAACGTCAACACGCTAGCCTGCAGACCTGCCCCCATCTTCGATTCGGGCTCATCGCTCTGGTGCAACGTTTCTCTAGAGGAGCTTAAGACAGGAGAGCACAGTTTTACCAGCGCGCAGTTTCATTCAAGCCCTGCGAAACAAATGCTACTTGTTGAGGATATGAGCTGGTTTGACGACGACAAGCTCGAGGGTTTCGTTGACGAGGCAATCGGAATCCTATCCAAAAACGACGCTCTTACAGCGAGACTGCCTTATCTAAAAGAGGCGCTAACGTGGCGCCTCGAAAGAATGATCGACATCGCTGAATGGAGTTAGCAAGGCAGCATTGCCCCGCCAACTCCCCTACCGTCCGCGCAGGGCCTTGAGCTTGGCCAGTGCCTCGGGGCTCAGGCGGCTGCCCAGGGTCATCTTGATCTGCGGAGCTTCCTCTGCCTCGTGAACGTCGTTATCGATCTGTTTGATCTCGTCCACCAGCATACGACTCGAGATGCGCGTAACACCCTTGCCCATGACGACGGCCTGGATCGTGCCGTCGCTCGATACCACGGAGCACGCGCGGCCCTCCTCACGTGCCTCGATGCAGAGCTTCTGCACCACGGTATCGGCAGAGACGCCCGTCGGCGAAAACTCGATGCGCACACCGCGGGCCGGCAGGTTGGGGCGCTCGCTGGAGATATTGCCCGCGCCGTCGAACACGATCACGGCCTCGTAGCGGCCCTGGGCAAAGGCGGCGACGTCGTTGATGAGGGCGGTGCGCGCCATATCGTGAACGTCGCTGGAATACGGGTCGTCGGAATGGTCGTACACGAGTTTTTCGTAGCGCGGCGTGCAGTGAATCACGTTGTAGCCGTCGACCACTAACAGCTCGGGCTTGTTGGAGTGCACCGTCGAGACCGGATCGGCGATGGCCTGCGCAAACGCATTGCCGCCCACGCCATAGGTCGCGGCCGAGACAATCGGCTTGGCCGAGCCTTCGCCAAAGCGCTTGGCCTTGGACTTGGCACGGTTCTTCTTGGACATGCGCTACTCCTCCCCCATGAGCTCGCCGGCGTTGCGGCGCAGCCACTCAAAGCATAGCGCCGTCGTTGCCTGGGCAACGTTGAGGCTCTCGGTCATGCCGCGCTGGGGAAGCTTGGTCAAAAAGTCGCATTTCTCGAGCACCAGGCGCGAGATGCCATCGCCCTCGGAGCCCATGACGAGTGCCACGCGACCCTCGAAGGGAGCATCCCAGCAACTGTCTTCGGCGTGCTCGGAGGCACCGCCCACCCAAAAGCCAGCGGCCTTGAGGTCATCGAGTGCACGGGCGATATTGGGAACCTGCGCGATAGGCAGATGCATGACGGCGCCGGCTGAGGTCTTGTAGCTGCCCACGGTCACGCCGGCGGCACGCTTGTTGGCGATGACGACGCCCGCAGCGCCCACGACCTCGGCGGAGCGCACGATGGCGCCAAAGTTACCGTCGTCAGTCACATGGTCGAGCACGATGACGAGCGCCGGACCGTCACCCGCGCGGTCGAGGATATCGGCGACATCGGCATAGGGGAAGTTGCCCACCTCGAGCGCGATGCCCTGGTGAGCGCCATGGCTCGACAGTGCGTCGAGCTGTGCGCGCGGCACATACTTAATGCGGACACCAGCGGCATTGAGGTCGTCGACCAGGCGCGACAAGGCGGCATCGCGCTCCCCGCCCTCGGCAATGAGCGCGCACTTGATGGGAAAACCAGTGCGAAGCGCCTCGGCGGCAGCACGACGACCTTCGATAAACTCGCCCTTGGGAGCCTGGACAGCGTCGCGGTTGCGATCGCGCTGCGGACGCGCAGCCTGGGTGCGATCGCGCTGGCCCTTGGGAGCGGCAGCGCGATCATTGCGGCGAATCGGACGCGAGCCAGAAGCAGCCCGCTTGCCACCACGAGGCGCACGCTTGCGATTGTCGGCCATAAAGCGACCTCCTTAAATAGATAACAAACAAGAATCGACCGTCCGAGCCACGGCACCTTGCCTTTCAATCGTCGGGCATGACCACCAGGTCTATGCCCTCCTCTTTCAAGGCAATCTGCCGCACCTCGAACGGTCGACAAATACTAGAGAGTCTTAATACGAGTGCCCGCGGCAGTATCCTCGATCGTCAGGCCCAGGTCCTTGAGCTGGTCGCGGATGGCATCGGCCAGATCCCAGTTCTTGGCGGCGCGGGCCTCGGCGCGAGCCTCGAGAATCTTGGCAGCAGCCTCGTCCACATCGTCACCCGTGTAGGCAACTAGGCCGGCGGCAACGCCCAGCAGACCCAGCGGCAGCTCGACCTTGGGCTCGGGGAGCTCAACACCAAACGTGTCGAGCAGCTCGACCAGCGTGTCGGCGGCAGCAAGCGCGGCGGCCTTGTCGGCAGCATCGCCCGCCTGCTCCAGATACTGATTGCACTCGGTGACAAAGCCAAAGACGGCGCCCATGGCACCGGCGGTGTTAAAGTCGTCGTCCATGCACTCCTTAAAGGCGGCGCGAGTCTCGGCGGCCTTAGCGACAAACGCCTCGGCGGCAGCCTCATCGGCGTCGGCCGTCGCGTGGTTCGCAGCCCAACGCAGGTTCTCGACCGTGCCGGAGATACGCGTGAGCGAGTTCTCGGCACCCTCCAGGCGCTCCCAGGAGAAGTCGAGCGGCGAGCGATAGCTCGTCTGCAGCATCAGCAGGCGAAGGGCCGCGGCAGAGTGCTGCTCGAGCACCTCGGCCAGCGTAAAGAAGTTACCGAGCGACTTGGACATCTTCTCGCCGTCGACCAGCAGCATGCCCGTGTGCATCCAGGTGTTGGAGAAGCCCTGGTGCCAGGCGCAGGTGGCCTGGGCGCACTCGTTCTCGTGATGCGGGAAGGCAAGGTCGGAGCCGCCACCATGAATGTCGATCGGGGTGCCCAGGTAGCGGTGCACCATGGCGGCGCACTCGGTGTGCCAACCGGGACGGCCCTCGCCCCAGGGGCTCGGCCAACTGGGCTCGCCGGGCTTGGCGGCCTTCCACAGGGCAAAGTCGAGCGGGTCGTTCTTGTCCTCGTTCTCCTCGATGCGCGCACCCACCATAAGGTCGTCGATGTTGCGGCCCGAGACCTGACCATAGTTGGGATCGCTGCGCACGGCAAAGTACACGTCGCCGTTATCGGCGGCATAGGCATGGCCTTGCTCGATAAGCGTCTTGATCATGGCGATCATGGGGCCGATCTCTTTGGTGGCGCGGGGACGCACATCGGGATCGAGCACGTTGGCAGCGCGCATGACGCCGATGAACTTGTCGGAGAACTCCATCGCGACCTCGGCAGCCGTACGGCCTTGCTCGTTGGCGCGCTTGATGATCTTGTCATCGACATCGGTGAGGTTCTGGGCGAACGTGACCTCGTAGCCGCTCGCGATGAGCCAGCGACGAATCACGTCAAAGCTGATGAACGTGCGGGCATTGCCGATGTGGATGTTGTCGTAGACCGTGGGGCCGCACACGTACATGCGGACCTTGCCGGACTCGATGGGCTGGAACTCTTCCTTTTTATGGGTAGCGCTGTTGTAGATACGCATTCGTTACTCCTTAACGGTTTTCTGTAGCAGGCAGACGGCCCAGGCGCCGATCCCCTCGCCCTGGCCTTCCCAACCGAGCTTTTCGGTCGTAGTAGCGGCGACGCCCACGTTTTCGATGTCAACGCCCAGAGCATGGGCAAGGTTGGCGCGCATGGCATCGCGGTGCGGGGTGATTTTGGGCTGCTGGCAGGCAATGGTGCAGTCGGCATCGACAAACTCAAAGCCCAGCTCGCGCGCATAGTCCATCACACGGGCAAGCAGCACCATCGAGTCGGCGCCCTCATAGGCAGGATCGGTGTCGGGGAACAGTTTGCCGATGTCTCCCCCGCGGCAGGCGCCCAAAATGGCGTCGGCCAAGGCGTGCGCGAGCACATCGGCATCCGAGTGGCCCAGCAGGCCGCGCTCGTAGGGAATGTCGACACCGCCGATGATACATCGACGCCCCTCCACCAGACGGTGGACGTCGTAGCCATGGCCAATGCGCAGGTTACTGAACATGGGGAAGGTCCTCTCCCTCGGCCATGCGACCGAGCAGAATCGCGGTTACGGGACGCAGGTCCTCGGGCACCGTCACCTTAAGGTTATCGCGCGGGCTCTGGACACAGCGGACGCGCCCGCCCATGCGCTCAACCAGCGATGAATCGTCGGTACCGATAAAGTCCTCGGCAATCGCCGCGGCATGGGCGCGCTTCATAGCGTCGACGCTAAAGATCTGCGGCGTCTGTGCAGCCCAATAGAGCTCGCGCGGCGGCGTCTCGACGATATTATCGCCGTCGACGATCTTGAGCGTGTCGATCGCGGGCTGGCCGCACACGACACCGTCGAGGGCGCGGTCGCTCACGAGCACGTCGATAGCGTGATCGATCGCCTCGGTGGTAATGAGCGGACGAGCGCCGTCGTGAATGGCGACATATTCGAAACCCGCCGGCACCGCGTGCACGCCGGCGCGGGTGGAATCCTGGCGGGTATCGCCGGCATCAGCAAAGCTGATGGGCGTGTCATAGTCAAACGGGTCGATGGCCAGGCGGCGCATCTCGGCACGGCGCTCGGCAGGACACACCACCACGATGTGGCCGACCTTATCGCTACGGTCAAATGCGCGAATGGACCAGCTCATGAGCGGACGGCCCGCTACATTGACGAGCTGCTTGCCACCGGGGTTACCAAAGCGCTGGCCGCTGCCACCGGCAACGACCACGGCGCATACGGGCGCCATTATGCGTTCCCCTGTTTGGTGCCCTTCATGCGGTACAGGGAGTCCGCAAGAATGGCAGGGTTGTTGACGCCAAAGTCGCCCAGGCGCTCCGGATCCTCGCTGATGTCGTCCATGAGCTCCTGCAGCGAGCCATACTCGTCGACGATCTTCTCGGCCACGCCGTCGCGCACGACGGACACGCGCGAAAGCGTGCGCAGGCCCAGCGGCGTCATGACGGAGTCCTCGTCCAGGTCGTCGTAACCCAGAACCGCAGCCACATGCTGTGGGTCGGACAAGTCCTTAGGTGTCATGCGAGCGAGCTCGGCGCGAATCTTCTCGGCGTTTGCCTCGGAGGAATCGCTCGCGTAGTCGCGGATCATCAGGTCGTATTCGGTATCCATGCTAGAGCCCGCGAGCTGCTCGAGCTGCATCTGCACGAGCTTGCCCTGGTTGCCCAGCTTGACGATGCAATCCTTAAGCTCGGTCTTTGCCTGCTGCATGATCTCGAAGCTCGAGAAAATACCGGTAATGTCGGCGAGCGTAACGTAGTCGTCGAGCTCGAGGGCCGTCAGGCGCAGCAGGGAGCGGTCGAGCGACTGACGGGTGGTCTGGAGCGTGGCGACGAGCTGGTTGACCGAGCTCATGATGGTGGTGACGGGCTGGATCTCGTAGCTCTTGCCGTGAACGTACACGTTAACGACGGCACGACGGGCCGAGACCGAGATCACAATGGCATCGGTGAGCACCGACATGCGAGCGGCGGTGCGGTGACGCATGCCCGTCTCGCTCGTGGCAAGCGAGGGATCGGGATTGAGGTGGAAGTTGGCGCGCAGAATCTGGGTGAGGTCGCCGTCGATGACGATGGCACCGTCCATCTTGGAGAGCTCGAACAGACGGTTCGAGGTGAACGAAATGTTGAGCGGGAAGCCGTCGTTACCGGCAGCGAGCACGTTTTCGGTGTCGCCGACGCAGATAAGGGCGCCCAGGTGACCGGCGATGATCATGTCGAGGGCGGTGCGGATCGGCTGACCAGGTGCCGTCAGGCGGATGGCCTGTTCCATACGCTTTTGCAGCTCGTTCTTATCCAAGGCATCGCTCCCATCGTATACGCTCCATAAACGCTAAATAGTTTCTCACGGTTTGTCCCCGCAGCAGCCACGAAATCCGATGCTTACAGAATGAGCGAACACCGCTTAGGTAGCTCATTTGGGACGGGGCTCTTTTAGCTGCTCATGTGGTAGCATCGGGTCTCATATAAATGAGGGAGTAGTTGTGTAGTCGGGCCCGCCCGCAGAGAGGGAGCCAAGCCATGGGACTCGCAGAGCTCGTATTGCTCGCCATCGGCCTTTCGATGGACGCCTTTGCCGTTTCCATCTGCAAGGGCCTTGGCATGAAAAAGATCAACCTTAAGGTCGCCGTGGTGCTCGGCCTGTTCTTTGGCGGCTTTCAGGCTGGCATGCCCGTAATCGGATGGGCGCTTGGCAGTCAATTCATGGGCATCATCGGACCCATAGACCATTGGATCGCCTTTATCCTTTTGGCCTTTATCGGCGGCAAAATGCTGTGGGAGGCCTTTACCGAGGACGAGGATGAAGGCGACGGCAAGGATGCCGAAAAGATTGACCTGGTCGAGTACCTAATCCTCGCTATCGCCACCTCAATCGACGCCCTAGCCGTGGGCATCTCATTTGCCGCGCTCTCGGTCGACATCGTGCCCGCTGTATCGCTTATCGGCGTCACAACGTTTATCTTCTCCGTTACCGGTGTGGCGATTGGCCACACCTTTGGTGCGCGCTACGAAAAGCCTGCCACCATCGTGGGCGGCGTCGTGCTCATCCTTATCGGCCTCAAGATTCTGCTGGAACACTTGGGTTTTTTGGCGCTGTAAAACACCCTTCAAAACTAAACGTCCGGGCAAGGCCTCATGCAGAGTTTTGCATGAGGCCTTTTCGTGCAGACTTTTGCATGTCATACTGATATGCAAAAGTCTGCACGTTAGGAGTTCGCCGTGGATACCCTTCCCATCACCACACCGCGCCAAGCTGGTATCTATGTGCGCCAGGCACGCGAGTCACAGGGGATCACCCGTGCGACCCTCGCTAAAAAAGCCGGTGTTTCGGAGCGCCTGCTCGCATCGCTCGAGCTGGGAGATGCCACGGGCATTCGGCTCGACAAGTTGCTGACCGTCTTTAACGCACTCGGCATAGGTCTCTTCGCGCAAAGCGATAACGACTCCATCGCATCGCCCTCCGAACATTCGGCGACGATAGTGAACCTCCCTATCGCGAACTCGAATACCCTGCCAAAGCCAAGCGTAGGCAGACGACCCACTCGACAAGGAACGCCATCTTCCTATGGTGCCTTGCTGGCCCAAATCGCAGCCGAGCAAGGCCTTTCCGGCACTTCAAACCTCTCCTTTGGCTGCAAGGTTGTGAAATAAATGGCAGAGATGGAACTCGCGACCCTCATTTGTGGCGAAATCGCCGGCACTCTCCGGCAAGACGAGCAGGGACTCTGCAGCTTTGCATACGCCCCAACCTATCGCGGAGCACCGTTATCGCTAACAATGCCGCTTTCCAATCGCACGTGTGGCCATAACATCGTCCGCCCGTTCCTATTTGGCCTTTTGCCCGACAGTCAAGAGCAGCGTCGCGCTATTGCCACCGAGCATGATGTTGCATCCAACAACCCCGTCGCCCTCTTGTGCCATATCGGTCTTGACTGCGCGGGGGCCGTTCAGTTTTGTCGAGCCGATCAATTAGACGCCGCCCGCGGCAGGGTCTCGGCATACCGCCCGCTTACCAATTCTCAAATCGCTCACAAGCTCAAAGCAATTCGCGATGACGAAAGAGAGACATGGATGGGCTCCAACGAAAGCTGGTCCCTGGGCGGCAATCAAGGCAAATTTGCACTAGCTTGGCATGATGGCCAATGGTGCGAATGTCTAGGGTCATCCCCCACTACCCATATCTTCAAAAATGGTGTCGTTGGGTTCAAACATCAGGCCTTAAACGAATTCGTCTGCATGAAAACGGCTCGGCGTGTTGGCATTCCAACTGCCAACGTCTCCTATTGCACATTTGAAGACGAAGCCGCGCTCGTCGTTGAACGGTACGACAGAATGGTCAATAGCAGCGGAAATATCGAAAGGCTGCATCAGGAGGACTTTTGCCAGGCGCTCGGTGTATTGCCAAGCCAGAAATACACCGCCGACGGAGGACCAACTACACGAGACATCCAAGAACGACTGATTAACACAGTCCCCCACCACATGAATCTTGTGCTTTTTACCTATATGTTGTTCTATAACGCCATTATCGGAGCGCCTGACGCACACGCTAAAAACTACTCGATCATCCTTGGCAAAGGCACAAACGCGGCGCTCGCACCCATGTACGATGTCGCGTCGGGTTTGGCATATGAGCGCATGCGCCGCCGGGCGCGCCTTGCCATGAGCGTTGGCGGCGAAAATCGTGTTGGGCGCATCGGCCCAGGCGCTATCCGCCGATACCACGGTATGGGCGACCCCGCGC